>CAISJH010000862.1 GCA_903885585.1 uncultured beta proteobacterium | reverse complement strand
GAAGGGCAGGAATTCGGCCCAGCGCACGGCCTGGGCGTCGATCTCGAACGCGGAAACCTCCTGCTGCAACGCACCCAGCTCGTTGTCGAAGCAAAAGCCCATTGACCCGAGCTGCGTGCTGCACCAGAGGCCGGCCGGCACCGCCAGGGCTGCTGGAGGTTCGGGCAACGGGCGAGGCTGCCAACGGTCGTCATCCACGGGCACGCCCAGGGCCTGCGCCATGTACAGGGCCGCTTCATGGTGCATGTCCTCGTGCAGCAGGGCCAGGCGGTAGAAGTACAGCGCGTCGTCACCGGGCGGGCCTTGAGGGGCCGCGCGGGCCAGGCCCTGCAGCAAATCCAGCGTCCGGGCCAGGCCCTGCGCCAGGTCGTGGCGCGTGGAGGGCACATCGGGCAAGGGCAGTTGCCAGCGCGTGGCATGTGCCACGCGGTTGGAGTCGTATAAGGCGTCGGCCTCGGGGCGGTGGCCGGGGACCCGCGCCAGCCGTGGCGCCAACGGGTCCGCGTGCCGGCCGCGCGAGCGCTCGGGCACCGGGTTGCGCGCAATCCAGAAGTTCTGGAACCAGCCGATGTGGCCTAACTCCCAAAGCGGCGGGTTCAACTCCGGTGTGTGCGGCACCGGCAAGCCTGGCAACGCGCGTTCATAGGCGGCGAAGGTGGCCAGGGTGTCGCGCCGGCTGTCCTGCAGCGCCTGGGCCAGCACGTCGGGGCCGCCGCTGCGGGCCAAGACGGCCTCGGCGCTGTGCGAGGGGTCCGGCTGAACAGCCGTTTCCTGCACGCCGGGCGCTGGAGATGCCCCCACGCCACCCGCAGATGTCAGGCCGGTTACGCTTGTCCCATGCATACGGCTCCGATTGTGATCGTCACGCCCGCGCTGGCCGATGCGAACAACGGCAACTGGCAGACGGCGCGGCGCTGGCATGCCATGCTCTCAATGCACCATCCCGTCACGCTGGCGGCTGCATGGCCACAGCCTGCGAGCACGTCGACCCGCCGGGAAGCCCAGGCGGATCCGCCCGCGCTGATGATCGCCTTGCACGCCCGCCGCTCGGCGGCCTCCATTGCCGCCTGGCGCGAGCAGCACCCACAGGCGCCGCTGGTCGTGGCGCTGACCGGCACCGACCTGTACCGCGACATCGAATACGACGGCAGCGCGCAGCGCTCGCTGGAACTGGCCGACGCCTTGGTGGTGCTGAACGAACTCGGCGCGCAGCGCCTGCCGCTGGCCCTGCGCCCGAAGTGCCGGGTGGTGCTGCAGTCCTGCAGCGCGCGCCAAACCTTGCCGCGCACGGCACGCCACTTGCGCGCACTCATGGTCGGCCACCTGCGCGCCGAGAAGGACCCGCAAACCTACTTCGCGGCGGTGCAGCGCCTGGCCCACCGCCCGGACATCCTGCTGGACCATGTAGGTAACGCCCTGGACCCGGAATGGGCCCGGCGCGCCACCACGCTGGCCGCGTCACACCCTCAGTACCGCTGGCTGGGCGGGCTGCCGCACGAGACAACGCGCAGGCGCATCCAGGCCGCTCACGTGCTGGTGCACCCCAGCCGCATGGAGGGCGGCGCACACGTGGTGATGGAGGCCGTGCGCAGCGGCACGCCCGTCATCGCTTCGCGTATTGATGGCAACGTGGGCCTGCTGGGGCCCGACTACGCGGGCTACTTCGAGCCTGGCGACGACGCCGGTCTCGTGCGCCTGCTCGAGCGCGCCCGTGACGATGCCGATATGCTGCCGCTGCTGCAGCGTCAATGCCAGACCCGCGCCCCAAGATTTACACCCGAAGCCGAGGCTTCCCATCTGCAGCGCCTGGTGGACGAACTGCTCGCGCGCCAGCACCGCTGAACACGGCTGCGTAGGCATTCGGTTTGCACGCGCATTCGTCCTCGGCCCTATACCCCTCCAAGGAGACCCTCATGAACGCCCCCGACAAACTCGCCCCCGCCGCCGAACCCCGCCTGACCTCGCTGTCCCACGGCGGCGGCTGCGGCTGCAAGATCGCGCCCGGCGTGTTGTCGGAGATCCTCAAGGGCACGGCGGCCATGCCCATCCCCAAGGAGCTGATGGTCGGCATCGAGACCGCCGACGACGCCGCCGTCTACAAGCTCAACGACGAGCAGGCACTGATCGCCACCACCGACTTCTTCATGCCCATCGTGGACGACCCGCTGGACTTCGGCCGCATCGCCGCCACCAACGCCATCAGCGACGTCTACGCCATGGGCGGGCGGCCCATCCTGGCGCTGGCCCTGGTGGGCATGCCGATCAACGTGCTGTCCACCGCCACCATCGGGCGCATCCTGGAAGGCGGCGCCTCGGTGTGCCGCGCCGCGGGCATCCCGATCGCGGGCGGCCACACCATCGACTCGGTGGAAGCCATCTACGGCCTGGTGGCCCTGGGCCTGGTGCACCCGGACCACGTCAAGCGCAATGCCGACGCGCAACCCGGCGACTTGCTGGTGCTGGGCAAGCCCATTGGCGTGGGCGTGATGAGCGCCGCCTTGAAGAAGGGCCAGCTCGGCGAGGCCGGCTATGCGCAGATGATCGCCACCACCACGAAGCTCAACACCCCCGGGCCGGACCTGGCCGCGCTGCCGGGCGTGCACGCCATCACCGACGTCACGGGCTTCGGCCTGGCCGGCCACGCGCTGGAGATGGCGCGCGGCGCGAAGTGCGAGGTGCAGCTGGACTGGGCCAGCGTGCCGCAGCTGCCGGGTGTGCGTCAGCTCGCCTCACAGGGCTACGTCACTGGCGCCTCCGGCCGCAACTGGGCCGGCTACGGGGATGACGTGGTGCTGCCCGCCGGCTTCGCGCCCGAAGACCAGGCCCTGCTGACCGACCCGCAGACCAGCGGCGGCCTGCTGGTGGCCTGCGCGCCTGAGGCTGTGGATGCCGTGCGCGCCACTTTCGCCCGCCACGGCTTCGAGGCCGCGGCCGTGGTGGGGCGCTGCGTGGCG
>CAISJH010000861.1 GCA_903885585.1 uncultured beta proteobacterium | reverse complement strand
TCTCGTCCACATCGCTGGTGACGAGGTCAGCGGCTTCCGCGTCGGTGCGGGCCAGCAGGATGGTGGGCGTGCCCATCACATCAGCGGCCAGACGAGCGGCCACCAGCTTGCTGACCGCCTCGCGGGTGGGTACCAGCACCTTGCCGCCCATGTGGCCGCACTTCTTGACCGAGGCCAACTGGTCCTCGAAGTGCACACCCGCGGCGCCGGCGTCGATCATGGCCTTCATCAACTCGAAGGCGTTAAGCACGCCGCCGAAGCCAGCCTCGGCATCTGCCACGATGGGCGCGAAGTAGTCGGTGTCGTTCTTGCCCTCGCTCCACTGGATCTGGTCGGCGCGGGTGAAGGCGTTGTTGATGCGGCGCACCACCTTGGGCACGGAGTCCACGGAGTACAGCGACTGGTCGGGGTACATCTCGCCGTTGTCATTGGCGTCAGCGGCGACTTGCCAGCCCGACAGGTAGATGGCCTTCAGGCCGGCCTTGACCTGCTGCATGGCCTGGTTGCCTGTGAGTGCACCCAGCGTGTTGACGAAGGGCTCGGTGTTCAGCAGGCTCCACAGCTTGTCGGCACCCCGCTTGGCCAGCGTGTGCTCCACCTGGAGCGAGCCACGCAGGCGCACCACGTCCGCAGCGGTGTAGCCGCGCTTGATGCCCTTCCAGCGCGGGTTCTCGGCCCAGTCCCTCTCAAGGGCGGCGATTTGTTGTTCACGGGTCAGTGGGGTCATGGCAGGCTCCTTTTGCAGCTGAAGAAACAAGGGTTCGGATGGCTGCAAGCCTACGTGAGCAACAAGGTCTCGAGAAGACTTATGTCTTATATAAGAGTGAAATTTAAATTCAATTAAAACAATGACTTAGGGACTTAATCTCATGATGCGAAACCTCATTTTTCAACATGGACTCTATTGCTGCATCGCAGCATCAGGGATTTTTGCGATGTGAAATTCAGCGTTCACGATGCAGAAGCCGCAAGGACATGCGCCAGCCAACGCCCATAGATCTGATCGGCGAGTCGTTGATGCTGCGCCATCCTGTGGCGTGCATCGGCCAGGATGTCGGCCTTGTCCTGCACGGTGCCGCGGTGGCGCACCAGCGCACCCGCCCATGACGGATCGCCATCGTCCAGCCAGCGCTGCAGCTTGGGTTCGTCGATCTCCACATGGAACTGCATCGCGAGGTGAGGACCAAGACTGAAGGCCTGGTGGGGGCAGGCTTCGCTCGCGGCCAGCCACTGCGCTCCCTTCGGCAACTCAAAGGACTCGTAGTGCCAATGCATCACATGGTGATGAGCTTGCGGCCCAAACCACGACCTGGCCACAGGATCGTCCAGCACCTCCAGCGGCTGCCAGCCGATCTCAGGGGCCGGTGAACCCGTCACACGGCCCCCCAGGGCCCTGGCCATCAACTGTCCACCCAGGCAATGGCCAATGACGGGCCGCCCGAGATCCATGGCCTGCAGGATCAACTTCTCAGCGTCGCGCAGAAAGGGCAGCGGGTCATTGGCGCTCATGGCGCCGCCCATCACGGCCAGTCCGGCATAGCCTGCCACGCTGTCGGGAAATGTGTGGCCCAGCGAAGCGTCTCGCAACTCGTGGGCGACCCCCTGACCATGGAGCCATGTGGCCAGATAGGCGGGGCCGTCGTGGCGCATGTTTTGGAGGATGAGAACAGGCTTCATGAAGACGAAATGAGGAGCAACTGGGGAAAGATGCGGATGAACGCCGAGCACCGACGCTCGTATCATGCGGCAAGCTGCAGTACCGGCTCGCTCCATCAAGATTGCGTATTCAGGATTCGCCTCTTGCTTTCGATGCCGTTTCTCCGCTCAGATCCCCTAAAACCCTGGATTTGTTGACTGCCCTGCCCGCATGACTTCGTTCGCCTACGTGTCCGACAGCCGGTTTCTGGGCGCCGCACCCGCGGGTGCCGGCCGGCCATTTGCAGTGGCGGGCCTCCCATGGGACGGCGCCGTCACCAACCGCCCAGGCGCTCGATTTGCTCCAAGAGCGATCAGGCAAGCCAGCCACATGCTGTGTGATGCCACGCACCCGTTCTTCGGCGTGTCGCCGGTGGCGTTTCTTGAGGACGCGGGGGACCTGCCCTTGCCCAACACCAGCCTCACCGCCATGCGGGAGGCGATGGCGGGGCCTGTCGCTCGCCTTGTGCGTCAACACCACATGGCATGGCTCGGAGGCGACCACTCGGTCACGCTGCCGCTGTTGCAGGCCTATCGCGAGTGGCTGGGGCGGCCGCTGGCCGTCATTCACGTCGATGCGCACTGCGACACCTGGACCGATCACTTCGGCGAGCCCAGCGGGCACGGCACCTGGGTGTCTGAAGCCATCACCCAGGGATTGGTGGAGCCCGCTTGCTTCGTGCAGTTGGGCATACGCTCGGCAGCCGAGAAGGAGGCGCGCGAGTACGTCACGCGCCATGGCGGGCAGGTTTTCACCGCGCGGAACCTCCGCGGGCTGGAGAGCCCACACCAGCTGTCAGGCGTGATGAGCGCTATACGGGAGAGGCTGGCGACTCACGGTCATCCACCGGTCTACCTGAGCCTGGACATCGACGGCCTGGATCCGGCCTTTGCACCCGGCACAGGCACCCCCGAACCCGCGGGGCTGACTACCGGCCAGCTGATGACCCTCATCGAGGAGCTGGCCGATCTGCCCTTCGTGGGCATGGACTGCGTGGAGGTGGCTCCCGCCTACGATCATGCAGAACTCACCAGCAATGCCGCTGCGCATTTGGTGTGGACTTACCTGAGCGGCCGGGTGGCGGCCCGGCCTGAGGCACATTCCTCAACATCTTGAACCGATTGGAGACCTGACCATGTACAAGGAACTGGACGCCTACTGGATGCCCTTCACCGCCAACCGGCAGTTCAAGAAGGCCCCTCGGATGCTAGCCCGCTCGGCAGGCATGCACTACTGGGACGACAAGGGCCGGCAGATCCTCGACGCGGTGGCGGGCCTGTGGTGCGTCAACGCGGGGCATGCTCGGCCCCGGATCGTGCAGGCCATCCAGGATCAGGCGGCAGAGCTGGACTTTGCGCCTTCCTTCCAGATGGCCCACCCCAAGGCCTTTGAGCTGGCCGACCGGATTGCCAAGCTCGCGCCCGAAGGCATGAACAAGGTGTTCTTCACCAACTCGGGCTCCGAGGCGGTGGAAACAGCGCTGAAGATGGCCATTGCCTACCACCGTGCCCGCGGAGATGGCTCACGCACGCGCCTCATCGGCCGCGAGCGGGGTTATCACGGGGTGAACTTCGGCGGCATCTCGGTAGGTGGCATCGTGTCCAACCGCAAGATGTTTGGCACCCTGCTGGCCGGCGTGGACCACATCCGCCACACCCACGACCCGGCGCGCAATGCCTTTTCGGTGGGCCAGCCCGCCCATGGAGCGGAGTTTGCCGAGGATCTGGAGCGCCTGGTGGCCCTGCATGACGCCTCCACCATCGCCGCCGTGATCGTGGAGCCTGTGGCCGGCTCCACTGGCGTTCTCATCCCTCCGCAGGGGTACCTGCAGCGCCTGCGCGAAATCTGCGACAAGCACGGCATCCTGCTGATCTTCGACGAGGTCATCACCGGGTTCGGACGGACGGGCCAGCCCTTCGGCGCCCAGACCTTTGGCGTGACGCCGGACTTGATGACCGTGGCCAAGGGCATCACCAACGGCTGCGTGCCCATGGGGGCCGTCATCGCACGGGACAAGATCCACGATGTATTCATGACCGGGCCGGAGCACCTGATCGAGTTCTTCCACGGCTACACCTACTCGGCCCATCCGCTGGCGTGTGCCGCGGCGCTGGGAACGCTGGACACCTACGCCGAGGAGGGCTTGCTCACGCGCGCGGGGGACTTGGGCCCCTACTTCGCGCAAGCCATCCATTCCTTGAGGGAAGAACCCAATGTGATCGATGTTCGCAACATCGGTCTGGTCGGCGGCATCGAGCTGCAGCCGCTGCCGGGGCAACCCACCAAGCGCGCCTTCGACGTCTTCCTGGACTGCTATGACAAGGGCGTGATGATCCGCACGACGGGCGACATCATCGCCTTGTCGCCTCCCTTGATCGTGGAGCAGTCCCACATCGACCACATCGTGGAGACGATCCGGCAAGCCCTGCGTCGGGCCGCATGAAGCCCCCAGCGCCTGCGCCGCTGCGGATTCTGGACTGCTTTTTTGGTTGTTGCACTTTGGCGACCTCTCGTGAGGAATGACGCACGCGAGGGGTGCTGGCGCAAGGGTCTTGTTTGCGACGTTTTCCCATGCTTCTCAGCGGAGGTTTGTTCATGAAGTTCAAGTCACGCCGACTCATGTCCGCCGTAGCCTCGGTGGCTGCCGCACTGGCTCTGGTGAGTGCGCCGCAGGCTCAGGCCCAGGAGGAAGAGAAGGTCCTGAACATCTACAACTGGTCGGACTACATCGGTGAGGAGGTCATCTCAAGGTTCGAGAAGGAGACCGGCATCAAGGTCCGGTACGACTTGTTCGACAACAACGAGATCGTGCATGCCAAGTTGGTGGCCGGGAAGACGGGCTACGACATCGTGGTGCCCTCTTCCAACTGGGCCAAGCTGCAGATCGACGGTGGCCTGTTGCAGAAGCTGGACAAGTCCAAGCTGCCCAACCTGAAGAACCTGGATCCCGCCATCCAGGCCCAGCTGGCCAAGGTAGACCCAGGCAACCAGTTCCTCGTGAACTGGATGTGGGGCTTCACGACCGTGGGCATCAACGTCGAGAAGGTCCGGGCCGTGCTGGGGGGGCCGTTGCCCGACAACGTCTGGGACCTCGTGTTCAAGCCGGAGTTCATCAGCAAGCTCAAGAGCTGCGGCGTGTCGTTCCTGGATTCGTCCTCTGAGATCGTGCCGGCTGTCCTGCATTACCTGGGCCGGCCGGCATACAGCAAGAACCCCAGCGACTACGCCGCAGCGGCCAGCACGCTGAAGGCCATCCGGCCCTTTGTCACATTGTTCAGCTCCTCCGGCTACATCAATGACATGGCCAACGGCTCGATCTGCCTGGCGGTGGGTTGGTCCGGGGACATCAACATCGCGCGCCAGCGGGCCATCGATGGCAAGACTGGGCAGAACATCCAGGCGCTGATCCCGAAGAACGGCGGCCTGCTGTTCTTCGACACCATGGTCATCCCGGCGGACGCGCAGCGCCCGGGCAATGCGCACAAGTTCATCAACTTCCTGTTGCGCCCCGAAATCGCGGCCGCCAATACCAACAAGGTGTTCTACCCGAACCCTGTGCCCGAGTCGCGCAAGTTCATCCGTCCTGAAGTGGCCAACAACCCGACCGTGTTCCTGGCACCGGCCGAGATGGCCCGGATGGTGCCGCCCGACTCCCTGAACAACGACATGCGCCGCCTGATGACGCGCACCTTCACCTCGTTCAAGACCGGTCTGTGACCTCGCAGCCCACCGTGGGCGGCTTTCTGCGGATCGAGGACGTCGTCAAGTCCTTTGACGGCACCGTGGCTGTTGACCACGTGAACCTGGAACTGGCGCAGGGAGAGATCTTTGCGCTGCTGGGTTCCTCCGGCTGCGGCAAGACCACCCTGCTGCGCATGGTGGCGGGCTTTGAGCGTCCTACCTCAGGGCGGCTCTTGCTGGAGGGCCGTGACCTGGTCGCGCTGCCGCCGTACGAGCGGCCGCTGAACATGATGTTCCAGAGCTACGCGCTGTTTCCCCACCTGAGCGTGGCCGACAACGTGGGCTTCGGCCTGAAGCGCGCGGGCATGCCCTCGGCCGAAATCGCTGCCCGTGTCGAGGCCTTGCTGACGCTCGTTCAGCTTTCACGTCTGGCGCAGCGCAAGCCGCATCAGCTCTCCGGCGGGCAGCAGCAGCGGGTGGCGCTGGCTCGAAGTCTGGCGCGTCAACCGAAGCTGCTGCTTCTGGACGAACCGCTGGGAGCGCTGGACCGCAAGCTGCGGGAAGAAACCCGTATCGAGCTGGTGCACATCATCAAGCAAGTCGGCGTCACCTGCCTGATGGTGACGCACGACCAGGAAGAAGCCATGACGATGGCTTCGCGCATGGCGGTGATGCATGAGGGTCGCATCCTGCAGATCGGTACCCCAGATGAAATCTACGAGCGCCCGTCCAGCCGCTTCGTTGCCGACTTCATCGGGAACGTCAATCTCATGGACGTCCAGGTGCAATCGGTCACGGACCGACAATGGACACTGAGCACGACCGACGTGCCGCACCTCCTGGCCGAGCGCTGGTCGGCCAGTCCATCCCAGCCCGTTTCCGTGGCGCTGCGGCCCGAGAAGATTCGACTAACCCGCCAGCCTCCCGAACATCCTGGCGTCAACGCCGTGAAGGGCGTGGTCCGGGACAAGGCCTATTGCGGCAGCTTCACGCTCTACCACCTCGGACTGCCCAGCGGCGCTGTTCTGAAGGTGGCGCCCACCAATGTAGACCGCTCCGTGCAGAGTGACCTGGCGGTCGGCGAAGAGGCCTGGGCCCACTGGTCGGCCACGGCACCCGTGGTGCTGAGCTGTTAGCCCTGCCCTCCCCGTGAGTCTCGCTGCCCCCATCCCCAACGCCGCCACAGAAGTGAGCGTGTCTGCGCCCTCTTCGATCGGCCGTGGTGGACGCTGGGTGGTGGGCGTGCCCTATGTGTGGCTGCTGGCCTTCTTTCTGCTGCCCTTCCTGGTGGTGCTGAAGATCTCGGTGTCGCAGATGGGGACGGTCCATCCGCAGGACCTGCTGGTCTGGAAAGACGCAGGCCTGCAGCTGCAGTGGGACCCAGGACACTTCGCTGCCATGGTGGACGACCCGATCTACCTGGGCTCCGCGCTGCGCAGCGTGCAGTACGCAGCGATCACCACGATGCTGTCCCTGTTCATAGGCTACCCCTTCGCTTACTTCATGGCACGGGCGCGCAAAGGCGTGCAGGCGCTGCTGTTGATGCTGGTGATGCTGCCGTTCTGGACCAGCTTTTTGCTGCGCGCTTACGCCTGGAAGGGGCTGCTCAGCCAGGAGGGCTGGGCGCATGACCTCATCGTGGGCGTCGGGCTGGACGTCCCGATGGCGTGGCTGGGCATGATCTCCGCGCCGGGCCAGTTGATGAACACCCCCTTCTCGCTGGTCGTGGGGATGGTCTACACCTACCTGCCGTTCATGATCCTGCCGCTCTACGGCACCCTGGCCAAACTGGACCTGCGCTTGCTGGAAGCCGCGCAGGACCTGGGGGCCACCCCATGGGTGACCTTCTGGCGCATCACCGTGCCGATCTCGCAGGCCGGCATCATCGCGGGCTCGATGCTGGTCTTCATTCCCTGTATAGGCGAGTACGTGATTCCGGAACTGCTGGGTGGCCCGGAAACCTTGATGATCGGACGCGTCATTTGGGACGAGCTGTTCTTCAACAACGACTGGCCGCGCGCATCCGCAGTGGCCGTGGTCATGATCCTCATGGTGATCGTGCCGCTGGCCCTGTTCCGCAAGTACCAGGCCGAGGCGCAGGAGGGTCTGCGGTGATCGTCCAGCGCGCTCATGCCTGGCTGGGGCGCGCCTGGCTGGCAGCCGGTTTTGCCTTCCTGTTCCTGCCGATCCTGTCGATGGCGGTGTACTCCTTCAACGACTCCCCCATCCCCAATGTATGGCGGGGTTTCACATTGAAGTGGTACGCGGCACTCGGTTCTGACGCCGCGCTGCTGTCCGGGCTGTGGCTGAGCCTGAAGATCGCCTTTCTCACGGCCTGCGGCGCCGTGGTCCTGGGCACCTTGGCCGCCTTCACCCTGGTGCGCTACCGGCGCTTCAGGGGCAGGACGCTCTTTGCGGGCATGGTCAGCGCTCCCCTGGTGATGCCGGAGGTGGTGATCGGCCTGTCGCTGCTGTTGACACTGGTGAGCCTGCAACGCGCTGTGGGCGTGCCCGAGCGCGGCATGCTGACCATCTGGCTGGGCCATCTCTTGGTGGGCATGGCGTATGCCACGGTCGTGATCCAGGCCAGGCTGCGCGATCTGCCCGCCCAGCTGGAGGAGGCCGCGCTGGATCTGGGCGCCCGGCCTCACCAGGTGTTCTGGCTGGTCACCCTGCCCATGGTCGCCCAGTCGATGCTGTCGGCATGGCTGCTGACTTTCACCTTGTCGCTGGATGATGTGGTGCTGTCGAACTTTCTCTCGGGCCCCGGCGCCACGACCATGCCCCTGGTCATCCTCTCCCGCGCACGCCTGGGCTTGAACCCAGGGGTCAACGCCGTGGCTACGCTCATTGTGGTGGCGGTGGCTGTGGGCGTGGCCATCGCGGGCTACCTGATCGCGCGGGCAGAAAGACGGCGAAGTAAAGAGGCAGCAGCAGCTGCCCGGGCCTGATCCGAATGCCTGATCAAATGACCCACTGCACATCGCCAGTCACAGGTATCCAGCTTTTCGTCTCTTCCACCTCCTTCCCTTCTTGACACCCAACACCCCAGGAGTTCGCATGAAGACCCTGCGCATCACCGCCCTGACGATTGCCGTGCTGGCCGCATTTCCTGCAGCGGCGCAATCCCATGCCGAGGTTCTGGCCGAACTCCGGGCGCTCAAGGCCAAGGTGGCCGAGCTGGAAACGCAGCTCAAGGCCCAGGCCGAAAAGACACCCCCCGCAGGTGCCCAGTGGGGCATGACACCGGACCAAGCGCGCGAGCTCAACCGCATCACGGTGAAGACCGAGGCGATGGAGGACGCCCGGGATGCCTCGGGTCTGAAGATGCTCAAGATCGGCGGCTATGCCGACCCAACCTGGATCTCCAATCGCGGGCGCCGCAACAGCGGCTTCAACTTCCTCGACAGCCGTGCAGAGACGGGCTACTCCTACGACAACTCCTATTTCGGCTCGGTGGTTCTCGACCTGCAGAAGGAAACGGATTCCGGCACACGCTGGCGCCTGACCCTCAGCCCGAACCGGGGTACCGACACCGTGATCGGCAATGGCAGCATGGTGCAAGAGGCCTCGGTCTCCGTGCCGCTGGGCAATCTGCAGACGCGTTTCATCGCGGGGCATTTGCCTGACTGGTCAGGCTACGAGTACCAGCAGGCCACGCTTAACAAGCTGGTCACACACAACCTGCTGTTCGACTACACCCTGCCCACCACCTACACCGGTGCTGGCCTGGAGCTCACGCGGGGCAAGTGGATCGTCAAAGGCGTGGTGGCCAACATGAACGCTGCCCGGCACCTTGACGGTGATCGCGCTCCCGTGATGGCCTACCGAGTGGACTACTCGCGCGGTGAGTTCCAAGGCTTTGGCTTCGCGGGTGTCCATGGCAAGGCGGTCAACTATGCCGACGCAGCCCAGGCCAAGACACGTGTGGACCTGTTTGAGTTCGATGCCTATTTCATCCGTGGCGACTGGACGGTGCAGGGTCAGCTGAGCGTGGGTTCGCACAAGGGCGCTGCCATCGTGCCCGACCCGGTGTCGGGGGATCTACGAGATGCTCGCTGGACAGGCCTGTCAGCCCTGGCCGCCTACAAGTTCAGCCCTCGCTTCGAGGGCATCGTGCGGGTCGACCACCTGCGCAACGCCAAGAACGGCGGTGGCCTGCTGGGCTACACCGGCTATTGGGATCCTGCCAATGCCAGCCACGGTGACTTGCGCAGCGGCCTGGGTGTGGACCCCACCATTGACTGCGTGACCGACGCGGCCGTCAGCGCCTGCAACACTGGCGCCAACCGCACCGCCCTGAGCCTGGGCCTGAGCTATCTCTGGGATCTGAACACCACCTTCAAGGTGGAGTACCGCCTGGATCGGGCCAACCTGCCCGTGTTTGGCTACTGGGACGGCAGCTTCCGCAAGAGCAACTCGTTGCTCGGCGCCTCGGTGGTGGTGGCGTTCTGATCGCACCGACGGTTCCCCTCGGCGCCTATGTCTGCCTGGCGGCCAGCATGGCGCTGGTCGGCAGCTACGTTGGCCTGTCAAGGTTGTTGGTAGCGGCCATCCCCGTCTTCCTGCTGGCCTGGATGCGCTTTGGTATCGCCGCCGTCGCGATGGCAGCATGGCTCAGGCGTCGCCCGGGCGAGGCACCACTGTCGGCCAGTGACCGTCGCCTCCTGTTTTGGGAGAGCTTTCTCGGCAACTTCGGCTTCTCCATCTGCATGCTGTTCGGTGTGGCAGCCACCTCGGCTGTGGCGGCAGGCGTGGTCATGGCGGCCATACCCGCGGCCGTGGCGGTGATGTCCCGGCTTTTCCTTGGCGAGCGCATTGCGCCACGCGTCGGTTGGGCCATCGTCCTGGCGGGCGCTGGCATCGCCACCCTTGCGCTGGCTCGCGCCCCCGCAGACGCTCAGACCCAAGTGGCGCCCTGGTGGGGTTACGCATTGCTGATGGGTGCCGTGATTTGCGAAGCCAGCTACGTGGTCATCGGCAAACGGTTGGCCGCCAACGTCTCGCCGCAGCGCATCAGCGCCCTGATCAACCTGTGGGGCTTGGCCCTCATCACGCCCTTCGGTTTATGGCAGGCCTGGAGCTTTGACTTCACCCGTGTGACGCCTCCCACCTGGGGTCTTCTGCTGTTCTATGCCCTGGCCGCCAGCATCGCCACCGTCTGGCTGTGGATGAGAGGGCTGCGCCAGGTGCCAGCCTCGCGCGCCGGCATCTTCACGGTCTGCCTGCCTGTGAGTGCAGCGGCTGTTGGGGTGCTGTGGCTGGGCGAACCCTTCGGCATGGCCCACGGGGTGGCCATAGCCATGTCACTGGCCGGGCTGGTGTTGGCCACCTGGCCAGATCAGGCCCGTACCGCACCGGCGCAGAGCTCTTCGTAGAGAGACCGGTAGCGCAGGGCTGAGGCGGTCCAGGAGAAGTCCTGACCCATGCCGCTGAGCTGCAGTGCCAGGCGCCGGGGCGGGTCACGCCAGACGCTGATGGCTTCGGTCAGAGCATCCTCCAGCGCTTCGGCCGAGGCTTCGGCAAAGGTGAAGCCGTTGGCGGGCAGGCCCGTCTTCCGCCCGTCAACCTCCGCCACCACCGTGTCTGCCAGGCCCCCTGTGGCCCGCACCACCGGCAGCGTGCCGTAGCGCAGCGCGTACATCTGCGTGAGTCCACAGGGCTCAAACCTTGAGGGCACCACCAGCAGGTCAGCCCCCGCCATGAGGCGGTGAGCCCGCTTCTCGTCGTAGCCAATGAGCACCGCCAATCTGCCAGGGTAAGTGGCGGCCGCTTCCAAAAGGGCTGCTTCCAGCGCGGGGGCCCCTGTGCCTTGCACGACCACTTGCGCGCCCTGGGACATCAGGCCGGGCAGCGCTTCCAGCAGCAGGTCCAGCCCCTTTTGCGCCGTCAGCCTGCTCAAGGCGAGCACCATCGGCGCCTGAGGGTCGGCAGGCAACCCCAGCTCGGTTTGCAGCGCAGATTTGCAGGCTGCCTTGCCGGTCAAGTCACCAGAGCTGAAGGGCTGCGCGATCGCGCTGTCGTTCATCGGGTCCCACACAGTGGGGTCAATGCCGTTGAGGATGCCGCTCAGGGCCCCTGCCCGGCTTCGAAGCACGCCGTCCAGCCCGCAGCCGAACTCGGGCGTCGTGATCTCCTGTGCGTAGCGTGGACTGACCGTGGTCAGCCTGTCGGCAAACTTCAAGCCGGCCTTCATGAAAGAGAGCTGACCGTGGTACTCCAGCCCGGCAGAACTCATGAACCGCGCTGACAGGCCCAGCAAGGGACCGTCCTGGTGGGGAAAGAGGCCCTGGTAGGCCAGGTTGTGTACGGTGAACACGCTGGGCACCGTGCTTGCGTGCGACTTCAGGTAGGCGCAAGCCATGCCGGCATGCCAGTCATGGGCATGCAACAGGTCGGGCTCCCAGCTGGGGTCCAGCTTGCCTGCGGCCAGTTGCAGGGCGGCCCAGCCCAGCAGCCCAAAGCGCTGCAGGTTGTCCGGCCACTCCTGCCCCGCCTCGTCGTG
>CAISJH010000860.1 GCA_903885585.1 uncultured beta proteobacterium | reverse complement strand
TGTTGCGACGCCATTCTTTGACAAGGAAGGGAAACGGTTGCATGGTCTCTGAGCCACTCGAGCCCCTCGAGCCCCTCGAGCCGTTCGACCCCGTTCGCGGCGACCTGGCCGCGATGTTGTCGGCTGACGTGCCCGGTGGCTGGGCCGCGCACGCGCTCGTGCAAGCCCGTGTGTTGTGGCCGATGCATGTGGTCAGCCTGCGCACGCTGGAGCCGCAAGCCACGCAGTGGATGGCCGCACTGCGCGCAGCGGGGATTCACGAGCTTCCCAGACCGGGCTGCTTCACGGGGGGCGACCTGCGCGCGGTCTGGAGCCGCCCAACGGAATGCCTGGCCCTGACACAGGACGCCACTGCCGCCGCCGTGCTTTTGGATTTGCTACGGCCTGGCGCCACGGCGTTGGGGTGTGCCGTGGAGCGAACCTCCGGTGTAATTGCCATCGAGCTTTGTGGCCCGGGCATTGAGCGTTTGCTGGCTCGCCTTGTCGACGCAAGCGCCATTCCCATGGCCCCAGGGCAGGCGACACGGGCTCGAATGGTCGATGTCGGAGTCCACCTGTTGCGCATCGAAGACGAGCAACTGTGGCTGCTGTGTGACCGACCGCATGCTGACTACCTTGCCGTGTGGCTGCTCGACGCCAGTCAACGCATTGAAGACCGATCACAGCCGTCGAGCCAGGCCCGGTCGGCAGGTATGGACGGGGTGCCGTGTTGATCGCGACGGCCTCGCCATAGCGCCGGCGCTCAGGTCTGCCGGTCCACGCGCAGCGCCAGAACCACCGAGCTGTTCGTGCGCAGCACGCCCTCGATCTCGCGGATCTCGTCGAGGAGGGCGTCGAGCCGCGCGGTGGTGTCGGCTCTCAAGAGGGCCATGTAGTCGAACTCTCCGCTGACCGAGGCCAGCTGGCGCAGCTCGGGCAACTCAGACAGGCGCTTGACGACGTCGCGCCCGGACTTGGGGCTGACCGTGACGCCCACGAAGGCTTGCACGCTGCGTCCTGCAGCGTCGCCGCCCAGGCGGGCGGTGTAGCCCACGATCTGGCCGCTGGACTCCAGCCTCGCAAGCCGCGCCACCACGGTGGTGCGTGCCACGCCAAGCTTGCGGGCGAGCGTGGCGGTGCTCTCACGGGCGTTGGCCTGCAACAGCAGGACCAGGCGACGGTCCAGGTCGTCGGTGCCCGTGGCGCCGGGCGATCTGGGGTTTTTGCTTTCTCCATACATATCGACAATTATTGATGACGAAATGACGTTTTTTGATTCATCTTCGTCTGAAGATTGCTTTCAATCGTCATCGTCCCTGCTTAGAGTGCGCAGCAGTTCAACACCCTCCGTCGGAGACCCCCCATGAGAGTTGCCCTGCTCGGTGCCGGCCACATCGGCCAGACCATTGCCCGCCTGCTCCACGCCGCTGACGACTACGAGGTGACGCTGCTTGACAAGAACCCTGCCAGCCTGGCCGTGCTGGCTGCCGAGGGCATCGCCACGGCGCAGGTGGACAGCGACAACCGCCACGCCTTGGCGGCCCAGTTACGCGGCATGGACACCGTGATCAACGCGCTGCCGTACCGCCTGGCCATCACTGCGGCCGAGTTGGCGCTGGAGTGCGGCTGCCACTACTTCGATCTGACCGAGGACGTGGCCGCCACCAAGGCGATCAAGCGGCTGGCGCAAGGCGCCAAGACCGCCTTCATGCCCCAGTGCGGCTTGGCGCCGGGCTTCATCAGCATCGTGGCCCATCACCTGGCCACCGGCTTCGACTCGGTGCGCGACGTGCAGATGCGCGTGGGCGCCCTGCCGGCGTTTCCGACCAATGCGCTCAAGTACAACCTGACCTGGTCCGTGGACGGTCTGATCAACGAGTACTGCCACCCCTGCGAGGCGGTGCGCGAGGGCGAGACCATCGCCGCGCTGCCGCTCGAAGGCCTGGAGCATTTCAGCCTGGACGGCACCGAGTACGAGGCCTTCAACACCTCGGGCGGCCTCGGGACCCTGTGCGAGACCTGGGCAGGCAAGGTGCGCAGCCTGGACTACAAGACCGTGCGCTACCCCGGCCACCGCGATCTCATGCGGTTCCTGCTCGGTGAGCTCGGCCTGAAGGCCGATCAGGAGACGCTCAAGGACATCCTGCGCAAGAGCATGCCCGCCACCATGCAGGACGTGGTGCTGGTGTTCGTGACCGTGTCCGGCCAGAAAAACGGCGTGCTGCTGCAGGAAGTTTTCGCCCGCAAGATCTTTGCGCAGCGCGATGCCCGGCCTCTGAGCGCGATCCAGATCACCACTGCGGCTGGCATCTGCGCGGCGGTTGATCTGTTCCGAGCCGGCAAACTGCCCCAAAGCGGCTTCATCCGCCAGGAGCAAGTGGCGCTGCCGGACTTTCTGGCCAACCGGTTCGGCTCGGCCTACCAGCAAAGCCGTCAGGTGGAATCGATCTCCTGAACGGAGTGGCGCACCGGTGAGCCGCTGGAATGGGCTGCCCTCAGCCCTTGTCGTTGGCCACCCCGGCTGCCACGTGCCCAGCCGGCACGTGGGCCGCGGCGGCATCCACGTGGCCAGTCTGGTCGTCGAAGAAGAAGTCCGGCTCGAACTCGCGCAGGAACTCGCCCTTGGCCAGTCCGCCCAGGAACATGGCCTCGTCCACTTCGATCTGCCAGTCCATCAGGGTGCGGATGGCGCGCTCGTGCGCCGGGGCACTGCGCGCGGTCACCAGTGCGGTGCGGATGCGCATCAGGGTGCGCGACGGCGCGGCCAGGCTCGCCGCGCCGTCGCTTGAGGCCTGGCCCGCACGCTGCAGCCGGTGCAGCGCCTCCAGCAGCGGCTTGAAGGGCCCGGGGGCCAGCGGTGTGCTGGAGTGCGTGCGTTCGTGGCTCTGGAAGGCGTCCAGCCCGCCGCTGCGAAACACGCGCTCGGCCTCGTCCGAAAACAGCACCGCATCGCCGTCGAAGGCGATGCGCACCTCCAGCGGGTGGGCGTCTGACGCGTGCGCGCTGTGCGGGTATACGCGTGCGGCCGGCACGCCCGCGGCCAGGGCGCTGCGCACGTCGGCCTCGTTCACCGACAAGAAGAGGTG
>CAISJH010000859.1 GCA_903885585.1 uncultured beta proteobacterium | reverse complement strand
CAGATGACACGCCGACCAGCGCCCCGGTGCCACCTCCTTGAGCTGAGGCGCCTCCTGCCGGCAGCGTTCGGTGGCGTGGGGGCAGCGGGGGTGGAAGTGGCAGCCTGAAGGGGGGTCCAGCGGTGAGGGGATCTCGCCCGTGATGGCCAGGAAGTCCTTCTTGCGCGCCTCCAGGCGCGGCACCTCGGCCAGCAGGGCTTGGGCATAGGGGTGCAGGGGCTGATCGAAGAACGCGGTGGCTGGCGCGCTCTCCACCACGCGCCCGAGGTACATGATGACCACGCGGTCGCACAGGTGGCGCACCACGCCCAGGTCATGGCTGATGAACAGGTAGGTCAGGCCGAGCGACTCGCGCAGCTCCATGAACAGGTTGAGCACCTGGGCCTGGATGGACACATCGAGCGCCGCCACGGCCTCGTCGCAGATCAGGAAACGGGGCTTGACGGCCAGCGCCCGGGCGATGCCCACGCGAGCGCGCTGGCCACCCGAGAACTGGTGGGGGAAGCGGTCCGCCAGGGTTGGGTCCAGGCCCACGCGGCGCAATTGCTCACCCACCCACTCGTCGCGCTGGGCGCGGCTCACCAGGCCGTGCACCACGGGCGCCTCACCCACCAGATCGGCCACGCGCAGGCGCGGGTTGAGCGAGGCGAACGGGTCCTGGAAGATCATCTGCACCTGCAGCCGGGCGGCCTGGCGCGCTGCGGTGTCCAGGTCCTGCAGGCGCTGGCCGTGCCAGCGCACCTCGCCCGCGCTGGGCGCATGCAGGCCCGCCACCACGCGCGCCAGCGTGGACTTGCCGCAGCCCGACTCGCCCACCAGCCCGACCACCTCGCCCTCGCGCACCTGCAGGTCCACGCCGTCGACCGCGTGTACCGTCTCCTCGCGCACGGGGCTGCCCAACGCACGGGCGATGCGCCCCGCCAGGTCCAGGCGCTTCACGAAGCGCTTGGAGACGCCGCGCAGCTCCAGCATGGGCGGGGCCATGGCGTGACCACCCGGCGCGCTGGCTGGGCCACCTTGCGCGCTGTCGCGCTCCGGGATGAGCGCTTGAGAGCGGCCCGGCGCGCTCATGCCAAGGGCTCCAGCACCGGGTGGTGGCACCACAGGCGGTGGCCGGGCTCTGGGTCGGTGGCCATCGGGCGCTGCTGGCAGGCCGGCCCCGCATGAACGCAGCGGGCACGGAACGCGCAGCCCTCGTCCAGCGCCAGCGGCGAGGGCGCCATGCCCGGGATCTGCCGCAGGCGCGCCCCGCGTGGGTTGCGGCTGGGCACCGAGCCGATCAGCCCCCTCGTGTAGGGGTGGCGTGGCCGCTCGATCACCGCCGCCGTGCTGCCATGCTCCACGATGCGCCCGCCGTACATCACGGCGACCTCGTCAGCCAGACCCGCCACCACCGACAGGTCATGGCTGATCCAGATCAGCGCCGTGCCCGTCTCACGGCACAGCCGCTGCATCTCGAACAGGATCTGTGCCTGGATCGTCACATCCAGGGCCGTGGTGGGCTCGTCGGCAATGATCAGGTCGGGTTCGTTGAGCAGCGCGATCGCAATGGCCACGCGCTGGCGCATGCCACCAGAGAACTCGTGCGGGTAGGACGCCAAGCGCTCATCGGGCGCGGGAATGCCCACGCGCACCAACGCGGCGCGGCAGCGCGCGCGGGCGGCAGCGTCCGACACCGGCGCGTGGGCCTGGATGGCCTCGATCATCTGCGTGTCGATGCGCAGCACCGGGTTCAGCGTGGCCATCGGGTCCTGAAAGATCATGGCGATGCGGCGCCCGCGCAAGGCACGCCACTGCTCGGGGCTGCAGCCGCTCAGGTCCTGGCCGTCCAGCAGGATGCGCCCGCCTACCTGGCGCCCGGGCGGGTCCACGAGCCCCATGAGCGACAGGCCCGTGATGGACTTGCCCGAGCCCGATTCGCCCACCAGCCCCAGCACCTGGCCGCGCCGCAGCTCGAACGACACGTCCTGCACCGCACGCAGCACCCCTTGGCGGGTGGCGAAGTGGGTGCTCAGGCCCTGCACCTGCAGCAGCGGGACGTCGGACCCGCTCATCGCCGCAGCCTCGGGTTGAGTATGTCGCGCAACCGGTCGGCCACCAGGTTGATGCTCAGAATGGTCAGCAGCAGCGCCAGCCCGGGATAGAAGCTGATCCAGTAGCACCCACTCATCAGATGGTTGAAGCCGTTGGAGATGAGCAGGCCCAGCGAGGGCTCGGTGATGGGCAGCCCCAGGCCGAAGAAGGACAAGGTGGCCTCCAGCGAGATGGCATGCGCCACCTGCACGGTGGCCACGACGATCAGCGGCGGCAGGCAGTTGGGCAGCAGGTGGCGCAGCACCTGGCGCGCCCGAGGCAGGCCCAGCACGCGCGCGGCCTCCATGTACTCCTTGTCGCGCTCCACCAGTGCGCAGGCCCGCACGGTGCGCGCATACAGCGCCCACTGGATGGCCACGAGCGCGATGATCACCTTGTCCAGGCCTTGGCCGAAGATGGCCAGCAGGATCAGCGCCAGCAAGATGGCGGGAAAGGACAGTTGCAGGTCGACGACGCGCATCACCAGCGCATCAACCCAGCCGCCGAAGTAGGCGGCCACCAGCCCCAGCACCAGGCCCAGGGCCAGGGCCGCCACGGTGCTGAAGGTGCCCACCCAAAGCGAGGTGCGCAGGCCGTAAAGAATGCCCGAGAGCATGTCGCGTCCCTGGTCGTCCGAGCCGAGCAGGAAGCGGCCCCCGGTGGCCGAGGCCTCGCCCGGCGGCAACTTGGCATCCAGGATGTCCAGTTGCGCCAGGTCGTAGGGGTTCTGCGGCGAAACCCAGGGCGCCAGCAACGCCAGCGCCACCACCGTCAGCAGCAGCACCAGGCTGGCCAGCGCCGAGCGCGAGCGCGCGTACTCGCGCCACAGGCGCCGCGCCGGGCTCTCGGCGCGTTCGAGCTCCACGTCCGTGACGGCGCTCATGGGGCAACCCTGCGCGCTGGGCGCGGCGAGAAGATCTCCCGCGAGCGGCCCGGTGCGCTCACGCTGCAGCCCCTTGCCGGGCACCCGAGCGCACGCGCGGGTCCAGCGCGGTGTAGAGCAGGTCCACCACCAGGTTGATGGTGACGAACAGCGTCACGATCACCAGCAGGTAGGCCACGATGACCGGGCGGTCGAGCTGGTTGATGGAGTCGATCAGCAGCTTGCCCGTGCCCGGCCAGGCGAAGATGGACTCGGTGACGATGGCAAAGGCGATGACCGAACCCAGCTCCAGGCCGATGACGGTGACGATGGGAATCAGGATGTTCTTCAGCACATGCACGCCCACCACGCGGCTGGCGCGCAGCCCCTTGGCGCGCGCGTAGCGCACATAGTCTTGCAGCAAGGCTTCGCGGGTTTGCGCCCGCGTCAGGCGGATCAGCAGCGACAGCTTGAACAAGGCCAGGTTGAAGGCCGGCAGCAACACATGCGCCAGGCCATCGGCGGTGAAGACACTGAAGCGCAGCCCCAGCACGGTGACGGTCTCGCCTCGCCCGCCCGAAGGCAGCCAGCCCAGGTGCACCGAGAACAGCATGATCAGCACCAGCCCCACCCAGAAGGTGGGCAGCGAAAAGCCGAGGATGGAGCCGGTCATGATGCTGCGGCTGACCCAGCCCTCGGGCTTGAGCCCGGCCAGCAAACCCAGCGGAATGCCGATGCCCACGGCCAGCACCATCGCCACCAGCGCGAGCTCCACCGTGGCGGGCAGCTTGGACAGGATGAGTTCCAGCGCCGGCACGCCAAAGACGAAGGAGCGGCCCAGGTCACCGCTCAGCGCCCCGCGCAGGAAGGTGAAGTACTGCTCGTGCAGCGGGCGGTCCAGGCCCAAGGAGATGGTGGCGCGCAGCTTCTCGGCCTCGTCGGCCTGGGGGTTGACCAGCAGCTCGATCGGGTTGCCGATGGCGTAGACGCCCAGGAACACCAGCACCGACATCGCCACCAGGACGAAGCCGGCCTGCGCCAGACGCCGCAGAACCTCAGCCAGCATCAGGCAGGCGCCCGAAGCAGGGTCTTCACTTGGCGGCAGGCGCGATCATCAGCGCGTTGAAGCGGCGCTGCGGCCGCGGCGTCACGGTCAGGCCCTTCTTGGCCGCGAAGTCGAAGATGGGATAGAAGACCGGGATCAGCGCCTGGTCCTCCATGGCCACGCGGATGGCGCGGCCCACCAGGGCGTCTCGCTGCTTGTCGTCCAGGTTCTGCAAGGAGGCCGCGAGCAGGTTGTCCACCAAGGGGTTGGAGTAGCGCGTGCGGTTGGCCGTGCCGAAACCCTTGGCCGGCGTGAAGGTGGCCACCAGCGCGCGCAGACTGTTGGCGGCCTCCTCGGCGCCGTACTGGGCGGCGAAGGCGCTGAACTCCTGCTTGGAGGCGCGCGTGAAGAACACGCTGCCGGGCAGCGTCTCCACCTCGGCCTTCAAGCCCAGTCGCGTCCACATCTGCGCAATGGCCTGGGCGATGGCCGCGTCACCGGGGTAACGGTCGTTGGTGGTGTGGAGCACGATGCGAAAACCCTGCGCCCAGCCGGCTTCCTTGAGCAGGGCCTGCGCGCGCAACAGATCGTGCGGATCCGGCTTGACGTCCTTGGGAGCGGTGGGGAACGCGTCCGACAGCATCTGCCCTGCGGGCACGCCACTGCCTTCCAGCACCCGGTCCACCATGAGCGCGCGGTTCAGCGCCAGCGACAGCGCCTTGCGCACGCGGGCGTCCTTCAGAGGGTTGCGGTCCAGGGGCTTGCCGTCCTTGGCCGTGACGAAGGGCGAAACTTCGCGCGCGGAGTCGAGCGCGATGTAGTGCACCAGCGCGGCCGGCCCACCGCGCACGAGCGAGAAGCGGTTGTCCTTCTTCAGGCGCGCCAGGTCGGCGCTGGGCACGGCGTCGATGGCATCCACCTGGCCCGACAGCAGCGCAGCCAGGCGCGCGCTGTCCTTGGCCAGCACCACCTCGGTGACGCGGGCCCAAGGCGGCTTGGGGCCCCAATAGCGCTCGTTGCGTTCGACCACCAGACGCTCGCCGTTGACCCACTCCCCCAGCTTGAAGGGGCCCGTGCCCACGGCGGCCTTGCCGCTGTTGAAGTCCTGCGTGGTGACGCCCTTGCCCACCGAGGCCGAAATGATCAGCACATTGGCCAGGTCCATGGGAAGCCCCGGGTGCACGGCCACGGTCTTCATGTGCAACGTGTGGCTGTCGATCTTGATGACGCGCTCCACGCTGCGCGTGAACTGCGAGAACGAATTGGGCGAGTTAGGCACGTTGGGCACGCGCTCCCAGGTGAAGATCACGTCGTCAGCCGTGAAGGGCGCGCCGTTGTGGAACACCACACCCTGACGCAGCTTGACCTCCCAGGTCAGCGGGTCCAGCGTCTTCCACGAGACCGCCAGATTCGGCTTGAGCTGCAGCTTCTCGTCCAGGGTGATCAGGTGCTCGAAGATCAGCGGATGGGACGAGCCGGTGGGAAACGCCGCAAAAAAGTGCGGGTCCAGGGTGTTGAGCTCGAGCTTGGTGCCCAGCGTGAGGTTCTGGGCTTGCACGGGTGCGCCGGCGCACAGGACGACACACAGCGCCAGCAGCGCGGCAAGACGACGGGTCAGGGTGACGAACATCAACGGCTTCTCCAAGGGCGATCAGCCCCTACAACCCCTATTGGAGCCGCAGTGCACCCGGTGGGAAATAGGTGTCTTTCCCCGCATCAACCCCGCATCACCCCCCGCCCTCATGCCCCGCAGCGGTGCAGAACGGGCAGGTCGCGCATAGACTTCCGGCTCGTCAAGAGGGCCCGCACAGGCCGCTGCAGGAGCAACAACACCCATGCCCCAAGTCATCACCCACATCGAAGACCTGCGCGTCCTGGCGCAACAGCGCGTGCCCCGCATGTTCTACGACTACGCCGACTCGGGCTCCTGGACGGAGAGCACCTACCGCGCGAACGAGAGCGATTTCGCCAAGATCAAGCTGCGCCAGCGCGTGGCGGTCAACATGGAAGGCCGCAGCACCGCGACGAAGATGGTGGGCATTGACTGCAAGATGCCGGTGGCCATCGCGCCCACCGGCCTCACCGGCATGCAGCACGCCGACGGCGAGATCCTGGCGGCGCAGGCGGCAGAGAAGTTCGGCGTGCGTTTCACCTTGTCCACGATGAGCATCTGCTCCATCGAGGACGTGGCCGCGCGCACCACGCAGCCCTTCTGGTTCCAGCTCTACGTGATGCGCGACCGCGATTTCATCGAGCGCCTGATCGACCGCGCCAAGGCCGCCAAGTGCGACGCCCTGGTACTGACGCTGGACCTGCAGATCCTGGGCCAGCGCCACAAGGACCTGAAGAACGGCCTGTCAGCCCCGCCCAAGCTCACGGTGGCCAACATCCTGAACATGATGACCAAGCCGCGCTGGTGCATGGGCATGCTGGGCACGCCGCGCCGCCAGTTCGGCAACATCGTGGGTCACGTCAAGGGCGTATCCGACATGGCCAACCTCTCGGCCTGGACGGCCGAACAGTTCGACCCCCAGCTGAACTGGGGCGACGTGGAGTGGATCAAGAAGCGCTGGGGCGGCAAGCTCATCATCAAGGGCATCCAGGATGTGGAGGATGCCAAGCTCGCTGCCGACAGCGGCGCCGATGCGCTGATCGTCAGCAACCATGGCGGGCGCCAGCTCGATGGCGCACAAAGCAGCATCGAGGCGCTGCCGGCCATTGCGGCGGAAGTGGGCTCGCGCATCGAGGTGCACATGGATGGCGGCATCCGCTCCGGCCAGGACGTGCTCAAGGCCTGGGCGCTGGGCGCGCGCGGCACCTACATCGGCCGCGCCTTCCTCTATGGCCTGGGGGCCATGGGCGAGGCGGGCGTGAGCAAGGCCCTGGAGATCATCCACAAGGAGCTCGACCTGACGATGGCCTTCTGCGGGCGCACCCGCCTGGCCGACGTGGACACCTCGATCCTGCTGCCGGGCACCTTTCCGAAGGCCTGAAGCCCGCGCCGCGCAGGAGCGGCCTCAGGTCTTGGGCAGCGTCACCCCGCGCTGGCCCTGGTACTTGCCGCCGCGGTCCCGGTAGCTCGTCTCGCACACCTCGTCGCTCTCGAAAAAGAGCACCTGCGCGCAGCCCTCGCCGGCGTAGATCTTGGCCGGCAGCGGCGTGGTGTTGCTGAACTCCAGCGTCACGTAACCCTCCCACTCCGGCTCGAAGGGCGTGACGTTGACGATGATCCCGCAGCGCGCGTAGGTGCTCTT
>CAISJH010000858.1 GCA_903885585.1 uncultured beta proteobacterium | reverse complement strand
GACGACGCAGACCAGATCAGATGCCGGACCGCCTGCCCCCGCCCACGCGCGATGGCTACCCGCACTTCGAGACGATCTCCACCCGCTGGATGGACAACGACGTCTACGGGCACGTCAACAACGTCGTCTACTACAGCTTCTTCGACACGGCGGTGAACCGTTACCTGATCGAGCAGGGTGCCTTGGATCCGACCGCCGGTGCAGCCATTGGGCTGGTGGTAGAGACCCACTGCAACTACTTTTCGCCCTTGTCATTCCCCCAGCCCGTCCAGGCCGGCCTGCGGGTGGCCCATGTCGGGCGCTCCAGCGTGCGCTACGAGATCGCTCTCTTTGCCCCCGGGCAGGAACGCGCGGCCGCCGCCGGCCACTTTGTGCACGTCTACGTCGACCGCCTCACCCGGCGCCCGGTGGACTGTTTTCCCGAGGCGCTTGAGAAGGCCCTCCAACCCTTGAAAGCCCACGCTCATGACCGCTGAAACCACCCCTTCTGCGCAAGCCGCTGCCGCTGTGGATCAGGCCATCACCACGCGCCGCTCCATCCGCGCCTACCTGCCCACGCCCGTGCCGCGGCAGACCATCGAGGAGATCCTGGCGGTGGCCTCGCGCGCGCCCTCGGGCACCAACACGCAGCCGTGGAAGGTCTATGTGCTGACGGGTGCCGCCCGTGAGCGCTTGAGTGCGCGCATCTGCGCCGCCCATGACGACCCGGCCCAGCGCAGCCAGCACGCCGAGGAGTACGCCTACTACCCGACCGAGTGGCGCTCGCCCTATGTGGACCGCCGCCGCAAGGTGGGCTGGGACCTCTACAGCCTGCTGGGCATCGCCAAGACCGACAAGGCACGCATGCATTCGCAGCATGCCCGCAACTACACGTTCTTTGACGCGCCCGTGGGCCTGATCTTCACCATCGACCGCGTGATGCAGCAGGGCAGCTGGCTCGACTACGGCATGTTCCTGCAGAGCATCATGGTCGCCGCACGCGCGCGGGGTCTGGACACCTGCCCGCAGGCGGCCTTCACGCAGTTTCACCGGCTGATCAGCGAAGAGCTGCAATTGCCGCCCGATGAGATGGTGGTGTGCGGTATGGCGCTCGGCCATGCCGATCCCAAGGCCATCGAGAACACGCTGGTCACCGAGCGGGAGCCGGTGGCAGGATTTGCCCGATTCCTGGAGTGAACCCATGCAAGAAAACGAGATGACGGTCCGGTCGGGCCTCGCTGGCGCCCTGCGCCACCGCTCTGGCCCGATGCTGGCCCTGGGTTTGGCCGTGCTCTTCCTCGGGCTCTTGCCCGCTCCCGCCTGGGCCGCCGAAGTGGACGGCCGCAGCCTTTCGGCCTGGTGGGCGCTGCCTTTCGCCGGCATGTTGCTGTCCATCGCCATCATGCCGCTGGCGATTCCGCACATCTGGCATCACCACTTCGGCAAGATCGCTGCCGGATGGGCCTTGCTGCTGCTGGTGCCCTTTGCCGTGACCCAGGGCGTGGGCCTGACGGGCGGCATGCTGGTGCACGTGCTGCTGGCCGAGTACATCCCCTTCATCGTGCTGCTGACGGCGCTGTTCACGGTGGCCGGCGGCATCTACGTGCGCGGCAATCTGCACGGCAGCCCCGGGCTGAACACCGCCATCATGGGCATTGGCGCCGTGCTCGCAAGCTTCATGGGAACCACGGGCGCGTCCATGCTGCTCATTCGTCCGCTGATCCGCGCCAACGACAACCGCAAGCATGTGGCGCACGTCATCGTCTTCTTCATCTTCATCGTCAGCAACGCCGCCGGTTCGCTCACGCCGCTGGGTGACCCGCCGCTGTTCCTGGGGTTCCTCAAGGGCGTGGACTTCTTCTGGACCGTGAAGACCATCTTCCCGGAAACGCTGTTCCTGGTGGGTGCACTGCTGGCGATCTTCTACGTCATCGACAGCTACTGGTACCGCAAGGAGGGTGTGCGGCGCGCAGACCCGACGCCGGACGATCAAGCCTTCGGCATCCAGGGCGGGGTGAACTTCCTGCTGCTGCTGGCGGTGGCGGTGCTGGTGCTGATGAGCGGCACCTGGAAGCCGGGCATCAGCTTCAACGTCTTCGGCACGCCCGTGGAGTTGCAGCAGATCGTGCGCGACGGCCTGCTGATAGCGGTGACCTTCGTGTCGCTGGCCATCACCAAGCGTTCCGTGCGCGAGGACAACCAGTTCTCCTGGGCGCCCATGCAGGAGGTGGCCAAGCTCTTCATCGGCATCTTCGTCACCATGGTGCCGGTGCTGGCCATGCTCAAGGCCGGCGAGGCCGGTCCGTTTGCCGCCGTGGTGCGCTCGGTCACCGGTCCTGGCGGCGAGCCGCTGCCCTGGGCCTACTTCTGGTTCACGGGCGCTTTGAGCTCCTTCCTCGACAACGCGCCCACGTACCTGGTGTTCTTCAACCTCGCCGGGGGTGACCCGCAGGTGCTGATGACCACCGGTGCGGCCACGCTGGCGGCCATCTCGGCGGGCGCCGTGTTCATGGGGGCCAACACCTACATCGGCAACGCGCCCAACTTCATGGTCAAGGCGATCGCCGAGGACCGCGGCATCCGCATGCCCAGCTTCTTCGGCTACATGGCCTGGAGCGGCTGCATCCTGATCCCGCTGTTCGTCATCATGACCTTCATCTGGTTCCGCTGAAGGAGCGACAACGCATGAGCCGACCAGCCGTCCTCGTCGCGCGCGCCGTTTTCCCCGAAACGGTCGCGCGCCTGCGTGAGCACTTCGACGTCGAGGACAACCCCGGCGACATCATCTTCACCAAGCCCCAGTTGATTGAGCGCCTGCACGGCAAGGCGGGCGCCTTTACCACCGGCAGCGAGCGCATCGACGCGCAGGTGCTGGACGCCAACCCGCAGTTGCGCGTGGTGGCCAACATGGCGGTGGGGTACAACAACTTCGACGTGGAAGCCTGCACCGCGCGTGGGGTGCTGGCCACCAACACGCCCGACGTGCTGACCGAGACCACGGCCGATTTTGGCTTTGCGCTGATGATGGCCACGGCCCGCCGCATGGCCGAGAGCGAACACTTCCTGCGCCGGGGCGAGTGGACGCGCTGGGCTTACGACATGTTCACCGGCAGCGACGTGCATGGCGCCACGCTCGGCATCCTGGGCATGGGCCGCATCGGCCAGGCCATCGCCCGGCGCGGTGCGCTGGGCTTTGGCATGAAGGTGATTTATCACAACCGCTCGCGCCTGGCCGCTGAGCAGGAGGCCCCGCTGGGCGCGCGTTACGTGGACAAGGCCACGCTGCTGCGCGAGGCCGACCACCTGGTGCTGGTGCTGCCGTACTCGGCCAGCAGCCACCACGCCATCGGCGCGGCCGAGCTGGCGCAGATGAAACCGACGGCGACGCTGACCAACGTGGCCCGCGGCGGCATCGTCGACGACGCCGCACTCGCGGTGGCTTTGCGCGAGCGCCGCATTGCCGCCGCTGGGCTGGACGTCTTCGAGGGCGAGCCTCAGGTGCACCCGGACCTGCTGACCCTGCCCAATGTGGTGCTCACGCCGCACATCGCCAGCGCCACCGTGGCCACGCGCCGCGCCATGGCCGAGCTGGCGGCCGACAACCTGATCGCCGCGCTCTCTGGCGGCAAGCCGCCCGCCCCCATCAACCCGCAGGTGTTGCCGCTGCGCCCCGCATGACGACGGACGCCTGGACGGTCGCGCTGGTCGCGCTGGCCGTCGTGAACGTGGTGCTGCTCGCAGCGCTGTGGCTGCGGGGTGGCCGTGGTGATGGCGGCGCCCACGAGCGTCGCCACGCCGAGACCCTGGCGCAGATGGAACGGCTGGAGCGCGAGCTGAGAGATGAGCTGGGCCGCCAGGCGCAGGCTTCGCGTTCAGACCTGGCCGCCTTTCAGCAGACCCTGCTGGCCCAGGGGGCGGAGAGCGCACGCACCCAGAACGAGCAGCTGGGCCACCTGTCGCTGCGCAACGAACAACGCCTGGGCGAGGTGCGTGCTGCCGTGCAGGAACAGCTCAAGGCCCTGCAGGAGGGCAACGAGCGCAAGCTCGAGCAGATGCGCGCCACCGTGGACGAGAAGCTGCACGCCACGCTGGAGCAGCGTCTGGGCGAGAGCTTCAAGCAGGTGGCCGAGCGCCTGGAGCAGGTGCACCAGGGGCTGGGCGAGATGCAGGGCCTGGCGCGTGACGTGGGCTCGCTCAACCGCGTGCTGACCAACGTGAAGACGCGCGGCATCTACGGTGAGGTGCAGCTGGCCGGCCTGCTGGAGCAGGTGTTCACGCCGCAGCAGTACGCCGCCAACGTCGAGACCGTGCCAGGCAGCGGGGCGCGCGTGGAGTTCGCCATACGCCTGCCCGGACGCGGCGATGACGGCACCACCTTGTGGCTGCCCATTGACGCGAAGTTTCCGCGCGAGGACTATGAGCGGCTGCTGGACGCCCAGGACCGTGCCGACCCGCAGGCCGCGGAGGCTGCTGCGCGCGCCATCGAGGCCCGGCTGAAGGCCGAGGCCAGAACGATCCGCGAGAAGTACGTCGCCGCCCCGCACACCACGGACTTCGCCATCCTCTTCGTGCCCACCGAGGGTCTCTACGCGGAAGCGCTGCGCCGCCCCGGGCTGGTCGAGGCGCTGCAGCGCGAGCATCGCGTGTCGCTGACCGGCCCCACCACCTTGCTGGCCACGCTGTCCAGCCTGCAGATGGGCTTTCGCACGCTGGCGCTTGAAAAGCGCAGCGCCGAGGTCTGGCAGGTGCTGGGCGCGGTGAAGACCGAGTTCGGCAAGTTCGGCGATGTGCTGGCCAAGACGAAGAAGAAGCTGTCCGAGGCCGCCAGCACCATCGACGCTGCCGAAGTGCGAACCCGCGCCATGGCGCGGCAGCTGAAGGGCGTGGAGTCGCTGCCCGAGGCCCAGGCGCAGGCGCTGCTGCCCGGCGCCCTAGAGACAGACCCCGAGGAAGAGGACGGCGCCACCAGTGGCTGAAGGCGTGGGCCGCCCGGATGAGTCTGCGCCCGGCTTCAGCGGGCGCACGCTGCTGGCCTTGGTGGTGGGCCAGGTGGGTATCCACGCGGCCATGGCGGGGCTCAGACTGGCCGCACCCCTGCAGGCGCTGCGTGAGGGTTACAGCGCCTGGTCCGTGGGGCTGCTGATGGCCTTGTTTGCCGCTGCGCCGGTGCTGCTGGCCATGCCCTCGGGCCGTTTGGCCGACCGTCATGGTTACCACCGGCCGGTGGGCATTGCGGTTGCGCTCTCGCTGGCGGGGGCCTTGTGTGCGTTGGGCTCCACCCTGCTGGAGGGGCCGCCCCACTTTGGGCTCCTGTGCCTGGCGGCCACGCTGTGCGGCAGCGGCACCAACATGGGCATGCTGGCCATCCAGCGCACGGCCGGGTTGGCCGCGCGGGACAGCACCGAGCGCGTGCGCATCTTCAGCTGGCTGGGGGTGGCACCTTCGTTTGCCAACGTGGTGGGGCCGGTGGCGCTGGGTTTCATGATCGACTGGGGCGGGTTTGCCGCCGCCTACGCGCTGATGCTCCCGCTGGTGGCGTTGACCTTCTGGAGTGCCAGGCGGGTGCCTCGCCTCAAGCCGGTGACGCAGAGCCCCAGCCCGGGCGCGGGCAGCGGCGTGTGGAGCCTGCTGGCGGTGCCGGGCATGAAGCGCCTGCTGCTGGCCAACTGGTTACTGTCCACCTGTTGGGATGTGCACGCCTTTGCCCTGCCCATCATCGGCCATGACCGCGGGTTCAGCGCCTCCACCATCGGCCTGATCCTGGGCACTTTCACGCTGAGCGTGAGCCTGATCCGCCTGGCGATTCCCGCAATCGCCCACCGCACGGAAGAGACGGCCGTGATCCGTTGGGCGATGGTGGCTACGGGCGTGGTGTTTGCCATCTACCCCTTGGCCACGCAGCCCTGGCAGATGGGCGTGTGCGCCGTGCTGCTAGGCATCACGCTGGGCTGCACCCAGCCGATGGTGATGTCCACTCTGCATCACCTCACCCCCGACAACCGCCACGGCGAGACGCTGGCCTTTCGCTCCATGGCCATCAACCTGTCCAGCACGCTGATGCCGCTGTTCTTCGGTGCGGCGGGCGTGGCTGTGGGCGCCAGCATGCTCTTCTGGGCGGTGGGAGCCTCCGTGGCCGGCGGATCGTGGGCGGTACGCGGGCTCAGGCAGCACCTGCTGCCGTAGCCCCGCCGCCATCAAGCCCTGCCTCCGTCAGGCCAGAGGGCCTGCGGGCGACACGCCGTTCAGGGCCTCAGGCCCGTCGACTCAGGCCAGGCCCTGGTGTCTCAGCAGGGCGTCGATGCGGGGCTCGCGTCCGCGGAAGGCTTTGAAGTTCTCCAGCGCCGGCCGGCTGCCGCCCACCTCCAGAATGGTGCGCAGGTAGCGCTGGCCGGTGGCCACGTCCAGCGGGTCGGTCTCCTCGAAGGCGCTCCAGGCGTCGGCGCTCAGGACCTCGGCCCACTTGTAGCTGTAGTAACCCGCCGCGTAACCCCCGCCGAAGATGTGCGAGAAGGCGTTCTGAAAGCGGTTGAAGGCCGGCGGGTGGATGACCGCCACCTCGGCGCGCACGTCGTCCATCACGCGCTGCACATCGGCTTGGCTGCCGGGCTCAGAGTGCAGCCGCATGTCGAACAGGCCAAACTCGATCTGCCGCAGCGTGGCCAGCCCGCTCTGGAAGTTCTTGGCCGCCAACAACTTGTCGAACAGCTCACGCGGCAGGGTTTCGCCCGTGTCCACATGCGCAGTCAGGCGGCGCAACACGCTCCACTCCCAGCAGAAGTTCTCCATGAACTGGCTGGGCAGTTCCACCGCGTCCCACTCCACGCCGGCGATGCCGGAGACGGCGAGGTCTTCCACTTGCGTGAGCATGTGGTGCAGGCCATGGCCGAACTCGTGGAAGAGGGTGATGACGTCGTCATGCGTCAGCAGCGCGGGCCGACCTCCTTGGGGGGACGCGAAGTTGCAGATCAGTCGGGCCACGGGCGTCTGCACCGCGCCAGCGCCATCGGGCCGCCGCCAGCGCGACTGCGCATCGCTCATCCAGGCACCCGGGCTCTTGCCCGGACGGGCGTGCAAGTCGAGATAGAAATGCGCTACCGTGGTGGGCGCGGCGTCGCCAGCCAGTGGCGCCGCCCGCTCGATCCGGTAGAACTTCACGCTCTCATGCCATACGGGAGCCCGGTCCTCGACGATGCGCACCCCGAACAGCGTCTCGATGATCTCGAACAGCCCCTGCAGCACGCGGGGCAGCGTGAAGTAGGCCCGGACCTCCTCCTCGCTGTAGGCGTAGCGCTGCTCGCGCAGGCGTTCGCTGGCGTAGGGCACGTCCCAGGCCTGCAGGTCGGACAGGCCCAGTTCGGCCGCTGCAAAGGCCTTCAATTCTGCAAAGTCCTTCTGCGCCGAAGGGCGCGCGCGCTGAGCCAGCAAGCGCAGGAAGTCCAGCACCTCCTGGGGGGTGTCCGCCATCTTGGGCGCCAGGGACACCTCCGCGTAGCTGGTACGCCCCAGCAACCGGGCCTCCTCCTGCTTCAGGGTCAGTTGTTCCTGGATGATGGCGCTGTTGTCCTGCCCGGCCGGGCCGTGCTCGCTGGCACGGGTGACGTAGGCGCGGTACAGCGCCTGACGCACGCTGCGGTCATGCACATGCTGCATGGCGGGCAGGTAGCTGGGGGCGTGCAGGGTCAGGCGGCAGCCTTCGACGCCGGCGGCCTGGGCGGCCTCACGCGCGGCAGCCAGGGCGTCAGCCGGCAGGCCGGCCAGCTGCGATGCGGGCACGTCGAGCGAGAACGCGTCGGTGGCGTCCAGCACATGCTCTGAGAACTGCTGTGCCAGTTCGGCCCGCCGCGCCTTGATCTGGGCGAAGCGCTCGCGGGCGTCGCCCTCCAGCATGGCGCCCGACAGCTCGAAGTCGCGCAGGGCGTTGTCCAGCGCGCGGCGCCGCGCCGGCGTCAGCCCGCGGTCTTGCTGCCGCAACGTCTGGTAGCGGGCCATGAGACGCCGGTCTGACGAGATCCTGGTGTGAAAGGTCGTCACCGCGCCCAGACTGTCGCTATAGGCCGCGCGCAGTTCCGGGGTGTCTGCCACCGAGTGCAGGTGGCCCACCTGGCCCCAGGCGCGTTCCAGCCGTTCCGCGGCGACGTCCAGCACGGCCGACATGGCCTCGTAGTCCACGTCCACTTCGGGGCCCACCGCCCGCTCCAGCGCTGCCTCGGCCTGGGCCAGCAAGGTCTGCACGGCGGGCGCTACATGCTCGGCGCTGATGCGGTCAAAGGCGGGTCTCTGGCCAAAGTCCAGCAGTGGGTTCGTGTCGGTCATGGTCGGGTTCATGGCGGGGTTGATCTCGCAGGATCGGCGGAGGGTCGAAGACGGGTTCAGGTGCTCAGCAGGCTGCGTTCGGCCGCCTCTACCGTGTTGACCAGCAGCATGGTGATGGTCATCGGACCCACGCCGCCGGGCACAGGCGTGATCCAGCCCGCCACCTCGCGGACGTCTTCAAAGTCCACATCGCCTTGCAGCTTGCCTTCTTCATTTCGGTTGATGCCCACGTCGATGACCACCGCGCCGGGTTTGACCATCTCGCGCATGACGGTGTGGCGCCGGCCCACGGCCGCCACCAGGATGTCGGCCTGGCGCGTGTGCAGGCCCAGATCGGGCGTGGCGCTGTGGCACACCGTCACCGTGGCGCTGGCCTGCAACAGCAGCAGCGCCATCGGCTTGCCCACGGTGTTGCTGCGGCCGATCACCACCGCGTGCTTGCCGCGGATGTCCACCCCCGTGCTCTCGATGAGCTTCATGCAGCCGTAAGGCGTGCAAGGTCGAAACCCAGGCAGCCCGCTCATCAACTCGCCGGCCGACAGGGTCGAGAACCCGTCCACGTCCTTGTGCACATCAATGGTCTGGATCACGCGGTGCGGGTCGATGTGGCGCGGCAGGGGCATCTGCACCAGGATGCCGTGGATGCTGGGGTCGGCGTTGAGCGCTCGGATGCGCTCCAGCAGATCGGCCTCGGTGAGGCCGCCGTCGTACTTCTCGAACACCGAGTGCAGGCCGTGCGCTTCGCAGGCCTTGACCTTGTTGCGCACGTACACCGCACTCGCCGGGTCGTCGCCCACCAGGATCACGGCCAAGCCAGGGCGCCGGCCTTGTGTCGCCAGCACCTGTGCGCGCTGGCCCAGGTCTTCCCGGATCTGGCGGGACAGGGCCACGCCATCAATCAACTTTGCTGTCACACGGGCTCCGCAACGAAGAAGGCCGCTGGGGTCAGCGGCCTTCGAGGGGTGAGGGGGGTCAGGCCTTGGGCACGGCGCCCAGGGCGATCTTGAGGAGATCGGCCACGGTATTGGCGTTGAGCTTTTCCATGATGTTGGCTCGATGCGCCTCGACCGTCTTGATGCTGATGCCCAGGTCGTCGGCGATCTGTTTGTTCAGTCGGCCTGCCACGATGCGCTCCAGCACCTGGGCCTCGCGCGTGGTCAGTCGGCCCAGCAGCGCCTCGCGGCTGACGGCCTCCTGGTGCTGGCTGAAGGCGTCACGCGCCTGGTCCAGCATGCGCTCCACCAGGCCCAGTAATTCTTCTTCCTTGAAGGGCTTTTCGATGAAGTCCATCGCGCCCTTCTTCATCGTGGTCACTGCCATGGGGACGTCACCATGGCCGGTGATGAAGACCACCGGCAGCGGGCTGCGGCGCTCGATCAGCCGGTCCTGCAGTTCCAGGCCGCTCATGCCGTCCATGCGGATGTCGGCGATCAGGCAGGCCACTTCGCGGGGGTCGAACCGCGACAGGAAGGACTCCGCCGAGTCAAAGCATTTGACGCGGTAGTCCTTGCCTTCCAGCAACCACTGCAGAGAGTCGCGCACGGCTTCGTCGTCATCGACAACGTACACGGTTCCTTTTTTGGGGATCAGGCTCATGGCGTTGTCTGGGCGGTCAGTTCGAGGGGGGTGTCGGCCTCGGCCGGCGGAGCGGCAGCATCGGGGCGGACGGGGAGTTCAACGGGCAACGTGAACGAAAAACGGCACCCCACAATGGCCCCGGCATTGTAGAGGTTCTGGGCCTTCATCCGGCCTCGGTGCGACTCCACGATGGAGCGGCACAGCGACAGGCCGATGCCCAGGCCTTCGGCCTTGGTCGAGAAGAAGGCCTCGTACAGGCGCGACAACACTTCCTCGGGGATGCCCGGCCCGGCGTCGGTGACGCTGAACTCGATGGTGCCGCCTTCCTCGGGCGTGTGCCGCGGCACCACGCGCAACTCGATGTGCCGCCGGGAGGCGGGGAGTTGGGCCGCGTCGATGGCCTCGGCGGCGTTCTTCATCAGGTTCATCAGCACCTGCTCGATGAGGATCGGGTCGGCCTGCAGCGTGGGCAGGCGCTGCGCGACGTAGGTGCGGATGGCCACCTGCCTGCGGCGCAATTCGATGCCAGCCAGCTCCACGGCGTTTTCCACGATGGTTCGGGCCTCGGAGGGCTGGCGCTGCGGTTCGCTGCGCTTCACGAACGAGCGGATGCGGTGGATGATCTGGCCTGCCCGGGCGGCCTGGTTGGCGGTTTTCTTCAGCGCGGCGACGAGGTCGTCCTTCTCGATGGTCTCGGCCGTCACGCGCGAGACCATGCCATTGCAGTAGTTGGTGATGGCGGTCAGCGGCTGGTTCAGCTCGTGCGCCACCGACGAGGCCATCTCGCCCATGGTCATGAGCCGGCTGGTGACGGCCGCTTTCTCGGCCTGCTGCTTGGCCTGCTCCTCGGCGCGCAGGCGCGCGGTGATGTCGGTGGCGATCACCATCTGTGCCAGCCGCCCGTCGGTCCACTGCAGGTAGCGCGAGCGCACGTCGAACCACTTGTTCAGCGACTCTACGTAGACCTCGCGCAGGTCGCCCGCGGACTCGGTGAGCTCCTGCACCGGCAGGCCCGACATCGGGTCCAGGTCGTCCTCCAGATCCTCGTTGAAGGCGGTCGTTGAGTGTCCGGCCGTGAGCTTGGAGTGGCCTCTGGCATCGGCTCCGAACCACAGCCGGTACGAGCGGTTGGCGAACAACAGGTCGGACTGCTGCACCGACAGCACCGAGACCGAGGCGTCCAGCCCTTCGAGCACCGTGGTGAACCGTTCGTGCGAGGCAGAGAGTTGGTCTCGGATGCGCTTGGCCTCGGTGATGTTGGTCATCGAGGTCATCCAGCCCGTCTGCTGGCCCTTGGGGTCGATCAGCGGAGAGACGTACATGCGCGCGTCAAACAGCTGCCCGTCCTTGCGCATCAGCCGTACCTCGATGCCGCCCGCGGGGCTGCGGCCCTGCATCTCCTGCTGCAGCAGGCGGTTGTTCTCCTCGATGCGGTCGGGCGGCCAATACGGATAGGGGGGCCTGCAGCCCAGCAGCTCGCCTTCTGAGAACCCGCTCATCTGGCAGAACGCGGCGTTCACGTAGGTGATGCGGCCTTCCAGGTCCAGCGCCCGCATGCCCGTGAGCATGGAGTTCTCCATGGCGCGGCGGAACTGGGTCTCCTGCACCAGGGCCGACTGGATCTGGGCGCGCCTGCGCATGTGGCGCCAGGTACCCAGCAACATCCACACCGTGAGCACTGACAGCGCCACCACCATCCAGAACAGCGTGTTGCTGATCAGGCCGATGGAGGTCCGCCAGCCCTCGCCGCGCAGGACGACACCGTTCAGCGCGGGAGTCAGAGGCACTTCATGCACCAGCGCCCCGCGCTCCTGGGCGCGCCCGGGCATGGGGGTGTTGGTGCTGGCCAGCGCGGTAGCGTCGGCGCCCAGTGCGGTGATGCGGTGGCGCCGTGCCACGTCTGCAGGCACCAGGCGCCACACGAGGGTCTCGACGGCGTACTCGGCCACCAGCGTGCCGGCGAAGCTGCCGCGGTCGATCAGCGGCACGTGCAACTGGAATACGTAACGGCCGGCCGCGTCCTTGAAGGCTTCGGAGTAAACGGGCAGGCGCCGGTCGCGTGCCCAGGTGAAGGCTGCCTCGCTCGGGTCCGTCGTGCCTTCAGCGGGCAGCTGCAGCCCCGGCCACGCGCCTGAGGAGACCGCGTCGGCCTGCTGCGTGGGGCCACGAAGGCTGGCGCGCACGCCGCGGCGGGCACTCAGCCAGGTGATGTGGGTGATTTCGGGGCGATCGCCCGTCAGCGTCTGCGCCTGCTGAGCGAACTCCTGGGTGCTGATTTCGCGGGTGACCAGCTCCCGGGCCAGGCGCGCCAGCTGCTCCTGGTTCTCGATCAGGCGCAAACCCACCTGCTGCTGGGTGATCTCGGTGTCACGCACCACCGACTCGAGCTCGCGGCTGATCTCCTCCTGCCTCAGGTACCAGAAGGCGCTGGTGATGGCCGCCAGGAACATCAGCACCGAGACCAGCGGACCCAGGGTGGCCAGCCGGTCCTGACGTGAGGGCGGCAGGCGCCGCCACCACCGGGCAGCCAGCCGGCTGAGCCTGGTCAGCCACAGCGAGCCTGGCGTTGGCACGGTGCTGCGCGAATACATCGGCGGATTATCCGGGCAGGTGGCGTGGCGGCGCGGGGGAGGGTGCGGTGGCCCACGCCTGAGTCTGGATCAGTGCCGCAGTACATCCAGTAAATTCCATAATACGAAACAGATAGTCACTATTTGAAAATGGAAAGCTCTGTGCGACACTTCTCACAACAGCAATTCTTCATCGAGGAGACGGCCCCATGTCAGCCACGCCAGATCAAGCCTCCGGCACCACCGACTACGACATCGATGCCCAGGAAACCCGCGAGTGGCTGGACGCGTTGACGGCCGTCATCGAGGCTGAAGGTCCGGATCGCGCGCACTTCCTGTTGGAGCAGTTGCTGGAGGAAGCGCGGCAGCACAGCGTTGACTTGCCGTTCTCGGCCAACACGGGCTACGTCAACACCATCGAGGCCGACCACGAGGAGCGCAGCCCGGGCAATCTCGAGCTGGAAGGCCGGCTGCGCGCCTACATGCGCTGGAACGCCATGGCCCTCGTGGTCAAGGCCAACCGCCTGGATCCGGCCGATGGCGGTGACCTGGGCGGCCACATCAGCTCCTTCGCCTCGGTGGCCCACATGTTCGCGACGGGCTTCAACCACTTCTGGCATGCGGACAGCCCCGACCATGGCGGCGATCTGCTGTACATCCAGGGTCACAGCGCCCCAGGCATCTACGCCCGTGCCTTTCTGGAAGGACGGTTGAGCGAGGAGCAGCTGACCAACTTCCGCCAGGAAGTGGGCGGCAAGGGCCTGTCGAGCTACCCCCATCCCAAGCTGATGCCGGAGTTCTGGCAGTTCCCCACGGTCTCCATGGGCCTGGGGCCCTTGATGTCCATCTACCAGGCGCGGTTCTTGAAGTACCTGCACGCGCGCGGCATCGCCGACACCTCCAAGCGCAAGGTCTGGGTGTTTTGCGGAGACGGCGAGATGGACGAGCCGGAATCGCTGGGCGCCATCGGCTTGGCCGCGCGCGAGAAGCTGGACAACCTCATTTTCGTCATCAACTGCAACCTGCAGCGCCTGGACGGCCCGGTGCGGGGCAACGGCAAGATCATCCAGGAGCTCGAAGGTGAGTTCCGTGGCGCGGGCTGGAACGTGATCAAACTGCTGTGGGGCAGCAACTGGGACCCGCTGCTCGCGCGTGACAAGGACGGCGCCCTGCGCAAGATCATGCTGGACACGCTGGACGGCGACTACCAGGCCTTCAAGGCCAATGACGGTGCCTTCGTTCGTAAGCACTTCTTCGGCCGCGATCCGCGCACGCTGGAGTTGGTGTCCAAGATGAGCGACGGCGATGTCTGGGCCCTGCGCCGCGGGGGCCACGACGCGCAGAAGGTCTACGCCGCCTTCCACGCCGCCAACAGCCACGAGGGCGGGCCCACGGTTCTGCTGGTCAAGACGGTCAAGGGCTGGGGCATGGGCCGCGCGGGCGAGGGCAAGAACACGGCTCACCAAGCCAAGAAGCTCAGCGACGACGACATCCGCTACTTCCGCGACCGCTTCAACATCCCCATTCCCGACAGCGAGCTGCCCAAGATCCCGTTCTACAAGCCGGCCGACGACACGCCGGAGATGAGATACCTGCACGAGCGCCGCCAGGCCCTGGGCGGTTACTTGCCCCACCGCCGTACCAAGGCCGACGAGCAGTTCACCGTGCCCGCGCTAGAGACCTTCAAGTCGGTGTTGGACCCCACGGCCGCTGGCCGTGAGATCAGCACCACGCAGGCCTACGTGCGCTTTCTGACGCAGCTGCTGCGCGACCAGGCGCTGGGCCCGCGCGTGGTGCCCATCCTGGTGGACGAGGCGCGCACCTTTGGCATGGAAGGCCTGTTCCGCCAGATCGGCATCTACAACCCGGAGGGGCAGAAGTACACGCCGCAGGACAAGGACCAGGTGATGTACTACCGCGAGGACAAGGCCGGGCAGATCCTGCAGGAGGGCATCAACGAGGCTGGCGGCATGAGCAGCTGGATTGCCGCGGCCACGTCGTACTCGACGAACAACCGCATCATGGTGCCGTACTACATCTACTACTCGATGTTCGGCTTCCAGCGCATTGGCGACCTCGCCTGGGCCGCGGGCGACATGCAGGCTCGTGGCTTCCTGCTGGGCGGCACCTCCGGGCGCACCACCCTCAACG
>CAISJH010000857.1 GCA_903885585.1 uncultured beta proteobacterium | reverse complement strand
CCTGGCCGGCACGTACGAGATCGAGCCCACGGCCATGTTCATCCACGCTGCGGTGCACCGCATTGCGCGCAAGGCGGTGGTGATGCACACGCACATGCCCTACGCCACGGCCCTCACCCTCACGCAGGACCGGGCGCTGGACACCACGCTGTCGCAGACGGCGATGCGCTTTCACGGCCTGGTGGCCGTGGACCGCGTCTACAACGGCGTGGCCCTGGGCGTGGAGGAGGGCGAGCGCATTGCCACGGCGATGAACGGTGCCGACATCGTCTTCATGGCCAACCACGGCGTGATCGTTTGCGGCGAGCGCATCGACTACGCCTTTGACGACCTGTACTACCTGGAGCGGGCCTGCCAGGTCCAGGTGATCGCTGACTCCACCGGTCGCCCGGGCGCACCGGTGCCGTCCGAGATGGCCGACCTGGTGGCCAGTCAGGTGCAGGGCGAGCGGCTGCAGTCCGAGCTGTTCTTCAAGGCGCTGCGGCGCAAGCTCTGAACTGACTCAGGCCTCGAACCGCACGCTGCAACCGCCCAGGTCCTCGACCTCCATGCGGAACTGGTCGCCCGGGGCGGCCGGCACCAGCGGCGCGAGCGAGCCGGATAGGATGATCTCCCCGGCCTTGAAGGGGATGCCGTAGGCCCCCAGCGTGTTGGCCAGCCAGGCTACGGCCTCGGCCGGGTGGCCCTGCACGGCAGCTCCCACGCCGCTGCCGCAGGGCTCGCCGTTCTTCCACATCTGCATCTGCACGGCGGCCAGATCCAGCGTGGCCGGGTCGGTGTGCTGCGCGCCGATGACGAACACGCCGCAGGAGGCGTTGTCAGCCACGGTGTCCTGGATGCGGATCTTCCAGTCGGCGATGCGCGAGTCCACGATCTCGAAGCAGGGCGCCACCCAGGCCGTGGCGGCGAGCACCTGCTCGCGCGTGACGCCGGGGCCCTGAAGGTCGCTCTTGAGCATGAAGGCGATCTCGCCTTCAGCGCGCGGTTGGATCATGCCGTGGCGCGCAAAGCCGATCGCCGAGCCGTCATCGATCTGCATGCGATCGGTGAGAAAGCCGAAGTCGGGCTGGCGCACGTCCAGCATGTCCTGCACGGGCTTGCTGGTCACGCCAATCTTCTTGCCGATGACGCGCTCGCCCTCGGCCTCGCGCCGTTTCAGCAGGTGCAGCGAGATGCCGTAGGCCTGATCGACGGTCAGGCCTGGGTGGCGGGTGCTCAACGGGGCTACCGTGCGGCGCTCGCGCAGCGCATGGAAGAGTTCATCGCCCAGCGAGGGAATCAGTGTGTGGTCCATGGCTCATCCGTTGCGAAGAAAGTCGATGCAGGCGCGATTGAACATCTCCTGATGCTCCACCTGCACCCAGTGGCCGCAGCGGTTGACGAGCACCATGCGGGCCTGTGGTGCGTTCTCCATGATCTTCATGGCCCCGCCCACGGGGTTGAACTGGTCGTTCACGCCCCAGAATCCGAAGACCGGGCAGCGCAGTTCGTGCAGACGGGTGGTCATGTTGGGCACGGGCATCACCGAGCGCGAAGCCTGAGTCTGTGTGGCGGCGATGGGCGCGCGCTCGGCGATCAGGGCCTCGCTCAGCAGTGAAGGGTCGAACAGCTGCAGCCGCATCACCTCGCGCATGGCCTCGGGGCCGGTCTTGCCGGCCTTGTAGACGGCAAACATGTTGGCAATGCCCGGCATCGCCAGGTAGGTGGGGATGTCCTCCACGCCGCCCGGGGCCATCAGGATCAGGCGCGCCACCTCGTCAGGATGGGCCAGCGCGTAGCCCAGGCTCACCGCCCCGCCCAGGGAGTTGCCCAGCAAGGTGACCTTCTGCAGCCCCAGCGCCTTCACCAGCCGGTGCACGCCGTCGACGAAGAAGTCCAGGTCGTACTGCGGGATGTCGGGCTTGCTGGACAGGCCGAAGCCCAGCATGTCGGCCACGATGCAGCGAAAGCCTGCTGCTGCGAACGCCGGATAGTTGCCCTTGAAATTGCTGTAGCTGCTGGCGCCGCCCCCTGCGCCATGCAGGAAGATGATGGGCTCGCCTTGGCCCACGTCGTGGTAATGGATGCGCTGGCCGTTGCCGATGTCGGCAAAGTGGCCGATGGGGATGGGGCAGGGGTCGGGGAGTTGGTTCATTGGGGTTCCCATGGGTTCAGGCCCACAGTGGCGGCAGGCCGGGGTCGCTCACCGCGATCAGGCGCTTGAGCAGGTTGCGCAGCGAAGCGGCCTCCAGCGGGCCCATCTGGTCCAGCAGTTCGGCCTCGCGCGCCTTGGCGGCGGCCATCACGTGCAGGATGTCGTCACGCCCTTGTGGGGACAGCTCGAAGCCCGCCTCGCCCGCGCTGAGCAACCCGCGCGTGCACAGGCGGCCGAGGGTGGCTGCACCCACGTCCACCCCGGTGTAGGCCATGTGGCTCGCGATCTCCGCAGCCGTCAGCGGTGAACGCACGGCCAGCAGCGAGAGGATGAAGAAGTCGGTCTCCGACAGGCCGCGCGCTTCCAGCGTGGGCCGAAAGCCCGCCATGAACTGGTAATGAGCCCGGCCCAGCAGGTAGCCCAGCAGGTTCTCGGAGTAGGGCGCTGCGTCGGTCTGCGCCTGCGGTGCGGTGGAGATGTCGCCGGCCAGGCGCGTGGCCAGCGCATAGCCCCCGGTCACGAAGACCAGGGGGGCACGCTCGCTGCGGTCGAAGTCCATCACCTCGCCCACGAAGATGATGTGGTCGCCACCCTCGTACTGGAAGGCTGTGCGGCACTGAAAGCGCGCGCTGCAGTCCGGGATCAGCGGCGCGCCGCCTGGGCTGTTGTCCAGCGCCAGGCCGGTGAACTTGTCCTCGCCGGCCTTGGCAAAGCGGTTGGACAGGGCCTCCTGGTCGTTGGCCAGGATGTGCACGTTCCAGTGCGTGGCCTGGGTGAAGGCGGGCAGGCTGCGCGCACTGCGCGCCAGGCTCCACAGCACCATGGGCGGGTTCATGGACACGGAGTTGAAGCTGTTGGCCGTCATGCCCACGGGCGTGCCGTCGGCCGCGCGCGTGGTGACGATGGTCACTCCCGTGGCAAACCGCCCCAGCGCCTGGCGGAAGTCCCGGGGGTCGAAGCGCGCAGTGGTGGTCATGGCGGCGAAAGGTGGTGCATGTCTGGCTTGCGAGTTCGAAGGTTGCGGCGTTTGCCGCCCCTGGGAATCCCCCACTTGGACTACGGGCCCGGACCGGGCACAAATCGCCTGTTCGCGGATCGCACAAGCCGCTCGTTTTCCCTCGTTAAGGAGGCCTGATCCGAAGGCCAAGAAGAGGTCATTTCGTTAGTCCGATCGGACGATGAATCGGGCCTGTTCCGGCCCGACGATGCCAGCATCAACCAATGCGCCTGCCCGCGGCAGGCCAACCAGGAGCAGGACATGGGAGCTCGCCCGGATTTCGAAGGCTCGACGCAGACGGTGGACGACTGGCTGACCCCCCAGGCGCGTGAACTGATCGGCCGTGCCCGGGACATGATTCCTCGCCTGGTCGAGCGGGCGTCGCAGGCCGAGCACGACGGCTTGATTCCACGTGAGACCATCCTGGAGATGCAGGAGGCGGGCTTCTTCAAGGTGCTGCAGCCGCAGCGCTGGGGCGGCTACGAGATGGATCCCCGCGTGTTTTATGCCGTGCAGATGGCGCTGGCCGAGGGCTGCATGGCCACGGCATGGGTCTATGGCGTGGTGGGCGTGCACAACTGGCAGCTGCCGCTGTTCCCCGAGCAGGCGCAGCAAGACGTCTGGTCCAAGGACCCGACGACGCTGATCGCCTCCACCTACATGCCCACGGGCAAGGCCGAGAAGGTGGAGGGCGGCTACCGCTTCAGCGGCCACTGGAGCTGGAGCAGCGGCGTCGAGCACTGCGAGTGGATCTTCCTGGGTGGCATCCTGCCCAAGAAGAACGGCTCGGGCGAGATGGAGCACTGCACCTTCCTGCTGCCCAAGTCCGACTTCAAAGTCGTCAAGAACTTCGACGTGCTGGGCCTGCGCGCCACGGGCAGCCATGACATCTCGGTGGAGGGCGCTTTTGTGCCCGAGCACCGCACCCACCGCACCAACGACCATTCCGACGCGGGCTGCCCGGGTCGCGAGACCAACCCCGGTTGGCTCTACCGCGTGCCCTTCACGCAGGTGTTCCAGCGCGCGGTGTCCTCCGCCTGCATTGGTGCACTGGAAGGGGCCATTTCGCACTTCCGCGTGCGCGCTGCGGCCCATGTAGGCAAGCACGGCAGCAAGACCGCCGAGGACGTGAACGCCCAGCAAGCGGTGAGCGAGTCCATGATGGCGGCCGACCAGTTGCGTCTGGTGCTGAACCGCAACTACGGCCGCGTGGCGCACTGCGCCCGCAGCGGCGAGAAGATGCCGGTGGAGGAGCGTCTGATGCAACGTGCCCAGTCCGCCGCCGTGCCCAAGCTGTGCGCCGAGCGTGTGAACGACATCATGCGGGCCTGCGCGGCCGGCGGAACCTACCGCAGCAACCCCATCGAGCGCATCTTCCGCGACCTGCACCAGGCCCGCGGCCACATCGCCAACAACACCGACGCCTTCGCCCGTGCCCACGGCGGCGTG
>CAISJH010000856.1 GCA_903885585.1 uncultured beta proteobacterium | reverse complement strand
GCCGCAATTGCCCATCACCAACGTGGTCACGCCGTGATGGATGCTCGGGCTGAAGGTCTCGTCCCACGTCGCCTGGCCGTCGTAATGGGTGTGCAGATCGACGAAGCCCGGGGTGAGCCAGGCACCCGGGGCGCTGATGCGCACGTGCGCCTGGGCGGTGATGCGGCCGACTTCGACGATGAGGCCGTCGCGCACGGCCACGTCGGCGGCGCGGGCAGGTGCGCCCGTGCCGTCCACAACCGTGGCGCCTTCAATGACCAGATCGTGCATCGCGAGTTCTCCAGATCAGGGCCAGTGTCATGCCCGAGATGATGTGCCATATGCCCCACAGGCTGGCCACGATCACCATGCCCAGGTCGGCGTTGAACTGCACGGCGATGATGCCCAGGGCCAGGCCCGAGTTCTGCATGCCGCCTTCGATCATCACCGCGCGGCTGTCGCGCGGGCTCACCCGGAAGGCCCGCGCGCTCAGCCAGCCCAGCAGCAGGCCAGCGGCGTTGTGCAGCACCACAAGGCCAAAGGTGGGCAGGATCTGCGCGTTCAGCAGGTGGCGCTCGCGCACCAGGCCGGCCACGATGAAGGCCAGCAGCGCCAGCAGGCTGAAGGTGCCCAGCGGCTTGCGCAGTTTCGCCGCCAGCGCCGGGCTTCGGTGACCCAGGGTCAGGCCCAGGGTCATGGGCACGGCCAGCAGCGCCAGCAGGCTCCACCAGATGCCTGTGGGGTCGATGGCCAGTTCACGCAGCCAGCCGGCGGTGGCCGGGTTGGTGGAGACCATCCAGGTGAAGTTCAACGGCGTGAGGAACAAGGCCATCACGCTGGCCACTGCCGAGATGCTGACCGACAGCGCCGTGTTGCCGCGGCCGAAGTGCGTGACCACGTTGGACAGCGAGCCGCCTGGGCAGGCGGCCACCAGGATCATGGCCGCCTCGGTGCTGGGCGGCAGGTCCAGCACCAGTGTGGCCAGCCAGGTGGCTCCTGGTAGCAGCAGGAATTGCGGCACCAGCCCGCACACCACCGCACGCGGGGCCAGCGCCACGCGGCGGAAGTCGTCCACCTTGAGCTCCAGGGCCACGGAGAAGACCATGGTGGCCAGGACGAGGCTGAGAACGAGCTGCTGGGTGCTCATGGAAGTGCTTTGGGCCTGCTTGAGCCCGCTGTCGTGGCAGATCCCCCAAGGCTACCCCGGCCAGGGGCCTGGGGTGACCCCCTAAAATTGAGGGTTTTCGCCAACCTCCAGGCCCTGCAAGAGCCTGTCACCGGCTGCTGCCATGCTGACCTTCCAGCAAATCATCCTGAAACTGCAGTCCTACTGGGACGCGCAGGGCTGCGCGCTGCTGCAGCCCTACGACATGGAAGTCGGCGCCGGCACCAGCCACACCGCCACCTTCCTGCGCGCCCTGGGCCCGGAGCCCTGGAAGGCGGCCTACGTGCAGCCCAGCCGCCGCCCCAAGGACGGCCGCTACGGCGACAACCCCAACCGCCTGCAGCACTACTACCAGTACCAGGTGGTGCTCAAGCCG
>CAISJH010000855.1 GCA_903885585.1 uncultured beta proteobacterium | reverse complement strand
GACACCAAGACCCGCATCGACACCAGCACGCCGCCAGAAATGCGTTGGCTGGTCATGCTCCAGAAGATCAAGGCCGACGGTACGGCCGCCTGGAAGCAGCGCTTCTCTGTCGTGGCCAACGATGCCCAGTGGGCCTCCCGCTGGCTGGCTGGCGACACCGGTGACGCCTTGGCCAGCATCTCGCTGAACGCGGGGCAGCCCATGGTACTGATGCTCAACCGGGGTCGGTTGACTTTGCGGACCCCGATGGAGAACCCCGATCCCGCAGCGCTCATGCCCTGGCTGCACCTCTTCGAGCGTGCAACCGCAGGGTCGCTGGCCGTCACCAGCGCAGCTTAGGCGCCGACTCCGCGCAGGCGGGAAGCGGCGCCCCGTCCAGCGAACCCCGGGGATCGGGCCGACCCAAGTGCCGGTTTGGCTGCAGGTTCAGGCTGCGTGCCTGCCAAGTTCCAGCTTGGCAATCGCGTTGCGGTGCACTTCGTCCGGGCCATCGGCAAATCGCAGCGTGCGCGCCTGGGCGAAGAAGTAGGCCAGCGGGAAGTCCTGGCTCATGCCCGCCCCGCCATGCACCTGCATGGCCCAGTCGATCACCTTGAGCGCCATATTGGGCGCCACCACCTTGATCATGGCGATCTCGGCTTTGGCGGCCTTGTTGCCAGCCACGTCCATCATCCAGGCGGCCTTGAGCGTCAGCAGTCGGGCCTGGTCGATCATGCAGCGGGCCTCGGCAATGCGCTCCTGCGTGACCGTCTGTTGGGCCACGGTCTTGCCAAAGGCCACGCGGGCGGTGGCCCGCTTGCACATCAGGGCCAGCGACCGCTCGGCCAGACCGATCAGGCGCATGCAGTGGTGGATGCGGCCAGGGCCCAGGCGCCCTTGGGCGATCTCAAATCCGCGGCCCTCGCCCAGAAGGATGTTGGAAGCCGGGACGCGCACGTTCTTGAAGTCGATCTCCATGTGGCCGTGCGGCGCGTCGTCGTACCCCATGACATGAAGAGGCCGCAGCACCTTCACGCCCGGCGTGTCCATGGGCACCAGGACCATGGACTGCTGGGAATGCCTTGGCGCGTCCGGGTCGGTCTTGCCCATGAAGATCATGATCTTGCAGCGCGGATCGCCGGCGCCGCTGGTCCACCACTTGCGACCGTTGATGACGTATTCGTCGCCTTGGCGCTCGATCCGCGCCTCGATGTTGGTGGCGTCAGATGAGGCCACGGCGGGCTCGGTCATGGCAAAAGCGCTGCGGATCTCGCCGGCCAGCAGGGGCTCGAGCCAGGCTTTCTGGTGCTCGGCCGTGCCGTAACGCACCAGCACTTCCATATTGCCCGTGTCCGGTGCCGAGCAGTTGAAGACTTCGCTCGCCCAGGGCACGGCGCCCATGATTTCCGCCTGGGGCGCGTACTCCTGGTTGGTCAGCCCGGCTCCGCGTTCACTGTCGGGCAGGAAGAGATTCCACAGGCCCTCGGCGCGCGCCAGGGGCTTGAGGTCCTCGATCACCTGCAAAGGTGTCCAGCGTCGGCTCGCTGATGTGTTTTCCTCCAGCTCCGCCCACCACCTTGCTTCGGCGGGGTACACATGTTGGTCCATGAAGGCCTTCAAGCGGGCCTGGAGGGCCTTGGTCTTGGGTGAATAGTCAAAGTCCATGGTTCACTTCCTTGTCAGCGGTCTGGTGTGTTTTTGTTGAATGAATCAGGCAGCCTCAGCGGCGTTGCGCAAAAGCCCAACCGAGTTCTGCCAGTGGTCTGGCGCCCGCGCCAGCGGCTCGGGCCTGGGCGCTGGCTGCCGTACCATCCACCACGCGCTTGGCAATGCCTTGGAGGATGGCGGCGATGCGAAACAGGTTGTAGGCGAGGTAGAAACTCCAGTCAGCCTCCAGCGCGGCCACGTCATGCCGTCCTGTGCGCTCGCAGTAGCGCCTGAGGTAGGCAGACTCCGTGGGAATGCCCAGCGCGGCAGGGTCAAGCCCGCCGATACCCCTGCCCATGGCGTGCGGGATGTGCCAAGCCATGCAGTGATAACTGAAGTCGGCCAGGGGGTGGCCCAGGGTGGACAACTCCCAATCCAGCACGGCCAGCACCCGGGGCTCGGAGGGGTGGAAGATGAGGTTGTCGAGGCGGAAGTCGCCATGCACGACCGAGACCTCACGCTCATCCAGTGCACCCGCCGGAATGTGCTGCGGCAACCACCCGATGAGGCGGTCCATCTCGGGAATCGGCTCGGTGACGGATGCGGCGTACTGCTTGGACCACCGGGCGATCTGCCGCTCGAAGTAGTTGCCCGGCCGGCCGTAGTCGCCCAAGCCCAGCGCTTCAGGCTTGAGGTTGTGCAGGGCGGCCATGACCCGGTTCATCTCGTCGTAATGGGCGCCCCGTTCCTGCAGGCTCATCCCTGGCAAGGCCTGATCCCACAGCACGCGACCTTGGACGAACTCCATCAGGTAGAACGCGCGGCCGATGACGGACTCGTCATCGCACAGCAGCAACATCTGCGGCACCGGGACGTCCGATTGTTTCAGCGCCTGCATCACCCGGAACTCGCGCTCAATGGCGTGTGCCGAGGGCAGCAGTCGCGCCACTGGCCCAGGCTTGGTGCGCATCACGTAAGAGCGGGCCGGCGTGCTCAGCAGGTAAGTGGGGTTGGACTGCCCACCCTTGAATTGCGCCACCTGCAGAGGCCCGCAGAACTCCGGCAGGCGCTTGTCCAGCCAGGACGCCAGCGCCACCGCATCAAAGCTGTGGCTCTCGGAGGGAGTTCTTGTACCGGTGAAGTCTTCCATTGCTTTCACTGAGGGCATATGTTCGTCAATGCGCGCTGCGCCGATCATCGCTCAGACCCGAGGCCGGGCGGGCATGCCTGCAACGGCCCAAGCGTGCCCCGAAACCAGTGGGCTGTGGCCATTGTGCAAGGTCAATCGCCACTGGCTCCATGCTAGAGTCATCGATACACCAATTCAAGGTCAATCTCCTTGGGACTCCGCCACCTGAAGCGGTCGCCGCTCTACATCGTCTCGGTCATGGCATTGGGGCTATCTTTGCCCCTTGACGCCGGGGCCTGGGGCTTTGGCCGGGCGCAGACCAGCGCCGTCTTGGGCGTTCCGCTGGACTTCAACGTGGCGCTGCGCCTGGAGCAAGGCGAGGCCCCGCCGGAATGCCTGACCGTGGATGTCACTGTGGGAGACATTCCGCTGCCGCGCTCAACCGTGTCGGCAGTGCTGGACGTCACCTCGCCCACGCCTTTGGTGCGGGTCCGCACATCCCAAGCCATCGATGAGCCGCTGGTTCAGGTGAACCTCAGTGCCGGTTGCAGTTCGCGTGTGACGCGGCGCTTCACGCTGTTCGCTGACCCGCCTGGCCACATGGCCTCACCGGGCTTGGCCAATGCAGAGCTTCTAGCGTCCACTGCGCCGCCTGCATCCAACCCGACCCAGGCGCCTGCAGCAGTGCCGGTTGGTGCACTTTCGACTTCTGTGCCGCCCGCCCGTACAGCGCCCGCTACCGCACCGCTGGGCGGTAGCGGTCAAGACGCTTCAGGCAGATCGGTATCGGCAGCCCCTTCAGCCGCTGTGGCGCCTGCAGGGCAAGAAAGCCCCAAGGGCAGTGCCGCTGGTACCACACAGAAGCAGCCGCCGTCAGCGCCTCGCAAGACGGCTGACCCGGGTCAATTGGCCAATGCCAGTGCTGCCGGCCCCGAGAGACCTGCATCGCCTGCGACGGCGCGCCCCCGGCTGCAGCTTGATGCTCCCACCGTCGCGACCAAGTCTGCAGGTGCCGGGCCAGAGGCCGCCAAGTCGGCGGCGCTGCTCGCGGCCGAGGAAGCTGCCAGCGCCGCCCGCGCCGCCGCATCCGCCGCAGAGGGGCGCGCGGCGGCGATGGAGAAGAGCATTGAAGCCCTTCGCCAGGAGGCGAAGGCCAATCGCGAGTCGCTGGCCCGGTTGACGCAGGCTCTTCAAGAGGCCCAGTCCACCCCTGAAGTTCCCTTCGCCATGTGGGGTGCCTTGGCCGGCTTGGCTGCGCTGTCAGCACTGCTGACGATCCGTCTGCGGCGGCAGACTTCCGGTACGGGCCAGGCCCCTTGGTGGTCTGCCGGTAGCGCCGCTTCGGATCGAGCCGGTGATGCGCCGGGCAGCTTGAATGCAGCATCTGCGGCCGATGTGGCTGGCTCGCCGTCCACTGCCTCTGTCACGCCTGCGGCTCTCCTTGACCAAAGCGCTTCTGCGGAGCGTCGGGACGAAGGGATCTGGTCTTCGGTGGCGCCGGCCGCGGGCGCGGGCGGCTTCGGCCTCACCGGTGAACCTTCGCAGCGCGAGCTGCCACCGATTGCCGATCCTGAGGAGTTGGATGCTCCCGACGGCGGGATGGATCGCACACAACTGCTGCCGCCGTCAGCCTCCTCCGTGTCTGCGCCCATCCAGGGCGTGTCCATTGAGGAGCTGCTGGATCTGGAGCAGCAGGTCGAGTTCTTCACGGTGCTGGGGCAGGACGATGCAGCGCTGAGCTTGCTGGTTGAGCATCTGCGCGGCACGGGTGGCACGTATCCGCTGCCGTACCTCAAGCTCATGGAGATTTACCGCCACAAGGGCGACGAAGACTCCTACGAGCGCACCCGCGATCGCTTCAATCAGCGCTTCAACGCTGTGGCGCCTGCATGGGGGGCGGCGACTGCGCGGGATCGCCATCTGGAAGACCTGCCCGACGTGCTTCGCCGCATTGAGCAGGTGTGGCCCAGGCCGGTAGACGCGATGGCTCTACTTGAGAACATGCTGGTGCGAACCGAAGGTGGCACCTTGCTGGATATGTCCGCACTGGGAGAGGTGCTGTTCCTCTTCACCCTGGCCCGTGATCTGCACGAGCAGGAAGAGGGTGCGGCTGGCCCGGTGGACGTGCTGCTGCCCCTGGACGACCTTTTCGACGCGCCGTCGCCGCGAGTTTCTGCAGCGGCCGCTGGCCCTGCCACGCAGTTCTCTGCCTCCGCCTTTGACAAGCTGGCCCCTGCGGCTGCGGTCGCGGGTCTGGCGGGTGCGGCAATGGCCTCCGAAGCAGCGACCACTGGCGATGCAGATCACTTCGATCTTCCGCTCGACGAGCCTATGTTCGTGCCCTTCTTTGATGCGCCGGCTGAAACGTCCAATGCCCATGGCTTGGCCGCCGACCAGGCAGCGATGCCCGCCAGTATCGACCTGCCGATGTTCTCATCGCCTGCCGATCGCTCAGAGGAAGACCGCTACACCGCTGCCGGCACCTACTCCCAAGGGTCGGCCGCGGACCCTGAGCCACTCGGCCTCGATTTGTCGTTCGGGGACGACCCGGCAATGAGCAGTTCAGATGCTGCTTCAGCTGCCAACCCCTTCCTTGAGCCGTTGTCGTTCGACCTGCCGGAGCTGGAGGCCATCCAGGAGCCCTTGCCGTCCAAGTCGGCAGCGGCCGGACCGATGGACCTGGACATCAGCCTGGACGGGCTGGAGCTGGAGCCTGTGGCGCCCAACCTCAGCTCGGGCGAAGAACAGGCCGCGAGCAACTTCGGCCTGTTCAACGACGTGCCCAGCCCGGGCAAGCCGCGCTGATCAGAGCGCCTGCAGCCGCTGCAGCGCCAGTTGCAGCGTCTCGTCCTTCTTGGCAAAGCACAGGCGGGCGATGCCCTGCTCAAAGCCGCCCTCGTAGAAGGCGGACAAGGGAATGGCCGCCACGCCGATCTCCTTGGTCAGCCATTGGCAGAACTCGGCTTCCGGCAAGTCGCTGACGGCGCCGTACTCCACACATTGGAAGTAGGTGCCGGCCGTGTGCAACGGCCGCAGCCGGGTCTGGCGCAGGCCTTCCAGAAACAGATCGCGCTTGCGCTGGTAGAAAGCCGGCAGGCCGAGGTAGGGCTCGGGGTTGGCCATGTAGGCGGCCAGGGCCAGTTGCACCGGTGTGTTGACCGTGAACACGTTGAACTGGTGCACCTTGCGGAACTCCGCGCTCAAAGCCTTGGGCGCCGCCACGTAGCCCACCTTCCAACCGGTGACGTGGTAGGTCTTGCCAAAGCTCGACACCACGAAGGCACGCTCGGCCAGGCCCGGAATAGAGGCAGCGCTGACGTGGGGCACAGCGTCAAACACCATGTGCTCATACACCTCGTCAGCGATGAGCAGGATGTCGGTGGGTGCAAGCAGTCGTTCCAGTTGCAGCATCTCCTCGCGCGTCCAGACCGTGGCGCTGGGGTTGTGCGGCGAGTTGACGATGATCGCGCGGGTTTGGGCGGTGATGGCGCCGGAAATCAGGGCGAAGTCCGGCCTGAAGGTGCGGGGCGTCAGCGGCAACCGCACCACCTTGCCACCGGCCAACTCGATGTTGGGGATGTAGCTGTCGTAGCAAGGCTCCAACACGATCACTTCATCGCCGGGGTGCACGCAGCACAGCACGGCCGTCAGGATCGCCTGCGTGGCGCCGGCCGTGATGGTGATCTCGGCGCCGGGGTCATAGATGCGGCCGTAGAGCGAAGCGATCTTGGCCGACACCGTCTCTCTCAGCGCGAGTGCGCCTGGCATCGGGGGGTACTGGTTCATGCCCGCGCGCATCGCCTGGGACACCTCGTCCACGAGAGACGGGTCGCAGTCGAAGTCGGGGAAGCCTTGCCCCAGGTTGACGGCCTTGTGTTCCGTGGCCAGGGCGGACATCACGGTGAAGATGGTCGTGCCCACTTTGGGCAGGCGGGTCTGGAGGGGGATGGAGCGGGGAAGGGTGGTCATGGCTTCACGGTTCAAGATCGCCTGCGCCCCCGGCCATCAGTCGGCGGATCAGCTCCGGTGACAGGCGGTCGGAAAGCAGCGAGGCGAAGGTCAGGACAAACTGGCGCAGATACACGCCCTTGCGAAACGCGATTCTCGACACATTCGTGCCGAACAGGTGGCCTGCAGGCAGAGCCACCAGGCCCTGATCAGCGGTGTCCTCGCGCATGGCCATCTCGGCCACGATACCCACGCCCAGGCCCACCCGCGTGTAGGTCTTGATCACGTCGGAGTCCAGGGCTTCCAGCGCGATGGTGGGGCGCAGGCCGCAGCGTTCGAACGCTGCGTCAATGCGGCTGCGACCGGCCACCGTGGGGTGGTACGACACCAGCGGGAAGCGCACGAGGTCTTCCAGGCTGGGCCGCTGCAACTCCAGCAGTGGGTGACCTGGTGGCACCACGATGACATGGCTCCATTCGTAGCAGGGCAGGGTGATCAGCTCGTCATGCCGGTCCAGGGCCTCGGTGGCCAGGCCGATGACGGCGGTCTCGTCGATCAGCATGCGGGCCACCTGGTCGGGTGTCCCCTGGTGCAGTTCCACCTGCACCTTGGGATGGCGATGCCGAAGCTGCGCGACCGGCTGGGGCAGCACGTAGCGCGCCTGGGTGTGGGTGGTGGCAATAGACAGGGTGCCCGCGTCCTGCGCGCTGAACTGCTCGCCGATGCGCTTGAGGTTGTTCACCTCGCGCATGATGATCTCGACCGAGCGCAGAACCTGCTCGCCCGGTTCGGTAACGCGCCGCAGGCGCTTGCCGTGCCGGGCGAAGATGTCCACGCCCAGTTCTTCTTCCAGCTCCAGAATGGCCTTGCTGATGCCGGGTTGGGAGGTGTGCAGCGCCTTGGCGGTCTCGGTGAGGTTGAGCTTGCGCCGCACGGCCTCTTGCACAAACCGGAACTGGTGCAGGTTCATGTCGAAGGGGCACGTGATGCTGCTTGGGCCGTTGCCGCGCGGGCGGCCTCGCAGGCCATGGCCTCGATCACTGACGGGGCTTCGCCGATGGCTTGCTGCAGTGACCACGCCACGGTGGGGTGTCGGCGCTTCAAGTCCTCCAGCAGGGCCGGCAGATCTCGTCTCACGTGGCCCCCGGCACCCAGGAACATCGGTACCACGGTCACGATGCGCGCACCCATCGCCGCCACCTCATGCCCAGCCTCGGACAGGCTGGGCTGCATGAATTCCAGATAGGCCAGGCGAATCTCCGCATCGGGGCGAAGCGCCTTGATGCGCTGGGCCACGGCCTCGAAGGGCCGGCTCCACTGCGGGTCACGTGCCCCATGGGCGAACAGGATGATGGCTTCGGTCATGGTCACTTTTCGCGTACGAATCGTCAACGGTGCCTTACCAGCCAGCTGAAGGCCGCCAGCGACAGTCCCAGATAGAAGAGACTGGGGCTGGCCGCCGCCCAGAGCGGGTCCCAGTTGCGGAGCACCCCCACGTGGCCGGCCAGGTTGTTCAGCAGGATGAAACTGATGCCCAGCATCACGCCGCCAAACACCTTGAGGCTGACGCCGCCCGCTCGCGCATGGAGGTAGGCGAAGGGCAACGCCAGCGCGGCCATCACGATGCAGGCCAGCGGGTACAGAGCGCGCTTCCAGAACTGAATCTCGTAGCGCTGGGCAGCCTGCTCCTGGCGCGCCAGGTGGCGGCTGTAGCGCCATAGTTCCACGGTGGACATGGTCTGCAGGGGCATCACCGCCGCCGCCACGACGTCCGCATTCAGGGTGCTCTGCCACTGCAGGGTGCTGACCTGTCGGGTGGTCACTGCATCCACTGCAGCAGTGGCTGGAGTGGTTACCGCGCTGGTAGCGGGCGCCGCTAGCGTATGAGGCCAGTCAGAAATACGGACCTGGCTCAGGCGCCAAACGCCTGAGGGCTCCACGTGGGCCTGGGCCGCCTCCACCCGGCGAAGGAGGCGGTTGTCGCCGTCAAACTCGAAGATGCGCACCCGCAGCAACTGTCCGTCAACCCCAGCGGCGCCCACATGCACCGCAGCGTGTCGAGCAGCCGGGGAAGTGCCTGCCTGGTCCTTCAGCCAGGCCCCGGCGTGCCCCAAAGGCAGGCTGCCGCCCTCGCGTCCGCTGTTCAACACCACCACCTGCCGTTCGGCCCAGGGGACCAGCCACTCGCCCACCGCAAAGGCGGCGGCACCGCACACGGCACCGGGCAGCATGAGCAAGGCCAGTGCCCGCGCCGGCCCCAGCCCTGCGGTGCGAAGGATGGTGAACTCAGAGGCCTGTGCCATGCGGGACAGCGCGTAGATGGTGCCGATCAACACGGCGATCGCGGTCAGCTCGTACAGGTTGCCTGGCAACTGCAGTGCGGCGGACAGAGCCGCATAGCGCACCG
>CAISJH010000854.1 GCA_903885585.1 uncultured beta proteobacterium | reverse complement strand
GTACCTGCATTCGGCCCCACCGATACTCAGCCTCCCGCACTCAAGATCCTCACCCCGCCATCTGGCGGCAAGGCGGTGCCTGTGGGAAGCAACTTGGCCGTCAGCTTCGATGAGTCGATTATGAGGGGGTCCGGCACCGTTGCCCTCAAGACCGCCGACGGCAAGGTGGTGGAGACCTTCACTGCCGCCAACGCCACCGTCTCCGGCAGCACACTGACCCTCAACCCCACAGCCGACCTGAACATCTTCACGAAATACATCGTGGAACTGGGGTCGGGTGCGGTCAAGGATCTGGCAGGCAACGCCAACGCTGCCGACGGCCGTTACAGCTTTCAGACTGCGACGCAAGACAGCCTTTACCACTTCTTCGTGGTGGCCTTTGCCGCCGCACCGGGAGCCAGCTACATGGGCCAGTTGGCCGAGGCCGTGAACTATGGGCTGAGCGTGGCGCAGATCGTCGAGATCTTCACCACCAAGACCCAGTTCACCAGCGTCTACCCCATCACGATGTCCAACCGCGAGTTGGCCACACAGTTGGTCAACAACATCGTCAAGAACAGCGCCAGCGCAGCCATCAAGCAGAGTGCCATTGATGACATCGATGGTGCACTCGGCATCGGTTGGAGCCGCGGCAAGATGCTCTTTACCGTGTTCGGCAACCTGGCCAGCAAGCCGCTGACCGACCCGACCTGGGGCGCCACAGCCAAGCAGTTCCAGAACCAACTGGCCGTGGCCCGCTACTTCACCGAGGAGATGGGCGTGGCCACCGAGAACCTGGCCACGCTGCGCGGGGTGATCGGCAACGTCACGCCAGACACCGACGTGTCCTCCATCGACAAGATCGTGCAGATCATCGGGACGGTGCCGCCGGGCGGGTGAGCCGTTGGGTGCGATTGCACCGCCCACGCGTCCCACTTGGCTCAGAGTAGCCGAGGGCAACCAGGGCGCACGACCATGCTCTGCGTTCTCATCTTGTTTGGCGTGACGCCTTAATCAATAGACCACTCCTTCAGCAGGTGGATTGCAATGGCCAATCTGAACTACTCTGAACGCCCATTCACCCGGCTGGACGCCACCTACCAGGTACCTTTCACATGGTTCGAGTTAGCCGATCTGAACGCAGACGGCAAAGTCGACCTGCTGGTACTGGGGTCAGACTATCCCATCGGAAAGAACACCTACGCTGAACAGCCCGGACGGCTGTTCCTGGGTGATGGCTTGGGAGGCTTTTCGTTGGCGCCTGCCGATTTGTTCCCGGTGAATGAACTCCTGACGGTGCATCCGCGCAAGGTGCTCTTTGAGGACTTCAACGGCGACGGCCGCAAAGATTTTTTTGTGGCAGACACTGGGTGGGACGCAGCTCCGTTTCCCGGTCAGCAGAACCTGCTGTACCTGTCCACCCCGCAAGGCGGCTGGCGTAGCGCCACGTCCACCTTGCCTCAGGTTGCGGACTTCACCCACGCGGCCGCCGCAGCGGATATCGATGGTGACGGCGACATCGACATCATGGTGGGCAACGGCTACAACAACGAGCGGTTGGCGCTCGAGGCGCCGTACATGCTGATGAACAACGGGCAAGGGGTGTTCACGCGAGACGACGGGCGCCTGCCCATCAACGCGGGCCAAGCACTGGACCAAAACGCCGTCACCCACTTCCCTGGAACCACTTTCGCTGATGTGGACCGGGACGGCTGGCCAGACCTGATCGTCACGGCCGACGCATCCGCCAGCTTCGACCAATACCGGCGGACCACCGTGTTCTGGAACGTCGATGGACGTTTTGACAATGCCAGTCGCACGCAGCTGACGCAACCTGTGGGCCTGGCGGCGCATATCGACCTGGATGCGGCAACGGCTGACTTCGATGGTGACGGCCACTTGGACTTGGTGCTGATCGGCACCAATGGCCAGCCCTTCTACGACGGCGGCTTCGTTCAGGTGTTCCGAGGACTCGGAGGCCGCCGCTTCGAGGATGTCAGCAGTCAGGTTCTGCCTGCCGAAGGCCGCCTGTGGGCCGCCGACGGCATTTCTACCGGGAAGCCCTGGCCCTTGTGGGTCAAGGTAGCTGACTTCAATGGTGATTTAGCACCGGACTTTCTTGTGCAGTACTGGGGGGGCGTACAACAAGACTCACCCATCGTTTGGCTTAACGATGGCACGGGCAAGTTCAGCGTGATCAAGGCGTCCGCGTTCATGGGCCCGGGGCAGGAGTGGCAAATCGGCGGTGGCTTGCTCGTGCCTTCGACCACTGGCTTTCAGAACTACTCGCTTCACATGTACCCCGGCAGCAATGGTTTGCTGATATCGGGCAGGGTCACGTCCGCGCCTTTTTTCGGTCGACCCGATGACAACGGGCCGGAGCTTCTGACAGGAACGGCCTACACCAACTGGTTTGTCGGTGGCCAAGGCAACGACACCATTGATGGCGGGGCGGGCGAGGACTTTGTCGCGTACGGCAATCCCATCGCGAATTACTCGATCACCGTCGACGTCGCCAGCATGACCGCCACGATCTCCTCAAAGGAAGAAGGCGTCGACACCGTGAAGAACGTCGAACGATTTCTCTTCAGCGGCATGTCAACCCCGGTGACTTTCGGCCAATTGGGCGACATGACGCCGCCCATGTTGACCAGCGCCAAACCCGCCAGTGGTAGCCGGCAGGTGGCCATCGACACGGCGCTGACGTTCACATTCGACGAACCCATACGCCTGGGCGCGGGCAGTATCCAGATCAAGCGCAGCGACGGCAGCGTGTGGGAGACCTTCAGTGCAGACAGCGCCCAGGTGTCAGGCAAGACCTTGACGCTCACGCCAACCAAGCCGTTGCAGGTCTTCACGGACTACACCATCAGCTTCGCGCCCCGGGCCCTGGAAGATGCCGCCGGCAACGCCTTCGTCCCGACGCAGGTATTTCCAATCAAGACCGCAACACAGGATGGGCTGTACCACTTCTTCGTGGTGGCCTTCGCCGCGGCACCCGGTGCAACCTATATGGGCCAATTGGCTGAGGCGGTGAACTTCGGCCTGCCGTTGGCGCAGATCGTCGAGATCTTCACCACCAAGACCCAGTTCACCAGCGTCTACCCCACGGCGATGTCCAACCGCGAGTTGGCCACACAGTTGGTCAACAACATCGTCAAGAACAGCGCCAGCACAGCCGTCAAGCAGAGTGCCATCGACGACATCGATGCGGCGCTCGGCATCGGCTGGAGCCGCGGCAAGATGCTCTACACGGTGTTTGGCAACCTGGCCAGCAAGCCCCTGACCGACCCGACCTGGGGCGCCACAGCCAAGCAGTTCCAGAACCAACTGGCCGTGGCCCGCTACTTCACCGAGGAGATGGGCGTGGCCACCGAAAACCTGGCCACACTGCGCGGGGTGATCGGCAACGTCACGCCAGACACCGACGTGTCCTCCATCGACAAGATCGTGCAGATCATCGGGACGGTGCCGCCGGGCGGGTGAGCGTGCAGCCAGGCCAAAGGGCGGACGGGCCTCACTGCCTGTGCGACCATCTCCCCATGAGCACAGCCTCCACCCTCACGCCCACGCAGCCCACGCCTGCCAACGGCGTCTTCACCCACACCACCCTCGAGTCCCTTCGTGCCTTGTACCCGGCTCCCAAGGAGCGGGCCGTGCGCAAGCAGCTCGACCACCTGGATGTGCACTGCCAGCGCTTCATCGCGCTTTCACCCTTCGTCGTGCTGGCCAGCAGCGGCGCCGATGGGGCGATGGACGCGTCGCCGCGCGGCGGCGTGCAGGGCTTCGTGAAGGCACCGAACGCCCATACCCTGCTGATCCCCGACGCCCCCGGCAACCACCGCCTGGACACGCTGGAGAACATCGTGGCCAGCGGGCGGCTGGGGATGCTGTTCATGATCCCAGGGGTGGACGAGACGCTGCGCGTCAACGGTGCGGCGCAGATCTCCACAGACCCGGCGTTGATCGAGCAGGTGGCTGATGAGCGCAGGCGCCCGACAGTGGTGATCCGGGTACGGGTGGAGCAGGCCTACCTGCACTGCGCCAAGGCCTTCATGCGCTCGCGCCTGTGGAGCGCGCAGGCGCAGGTGGAGCGCAGTGTGCTGCCCACCATGGGCCGCATGATCAGCGAACAGACCGGACTGGCGGGTGCCGACGAGACGCAGGAGCAGATGCTGGCGCGCTACCAGGCCGATCTTTGAGCTGATGCGTCCGAAGCACCAAAACGCCCGACACCCGATGCCCATCGAACTCCCCAAGGACACCCGCGTCCAGGCCATCGCCTCCCTCGAACGCTGGTTTCGCGAGCACATGGACGAGCCCATCGGCAACGTGGCCGCGGGCGGCCTGCTGGGCTTCTTCCTGGAGGAGATCGGCCCCAGCATCTACAACCAGGCTGTGGCTGATGTGCAGGAGCGGCTGCAGGCGCGGGTGGCTGAGCTGGACATCGAGGTGCATGAAGACGAGTTCGGATACTGGCGCAAGTTCGATGCGCGGCGCAAGGTTCGGGGCTGACTCAAGCGCCCCACACCACCCACGAACACTGGCCATGAAGCCCCGCATCACCGTCATCACCCTGGCCGTGAGTGACCTGGAGCGCTCGCTCGTCTTCTACCGCGATGGCCTGGGTCTGGCCACCAGCGGCATCACGGGGACGAAGTACCCCATCGGCGCCTGCGTCTTTTTCAACCTCGAGGGCGGGCTGAAGCTGGCACTGTGGCCGCGCAGCAGCCTGGTGGCCGACACCGGACTGCCTGGCGACGGACCAGCGGCCACTGAAGTTCTGATCGCCCACAACGTGGGCTCTGAGGACGAGGTACGTCTGGTGCTCGACCAGGCCCAGGCCGCGGGCGGGCGCGTCGCCAAGCCTGCGCAGCCCACCTTCTGGGGCGGCTACGGCGGCTACTTCCAGGACCCGGACGGCCACGTGTGGGAGGTGGTGTTCAACCCCCACCTGCAGGCATTGGGCTGAGGGAACTCAGCCGCCTGCGTGACCCGTCCCCGGGAGCGCCCGTGGTTCACACACCGCAGACCGCCCCGTATGGTCGGCGCCCCAGGTGCGAAAACCCGCGGTGTCGATGTGAATGCGCCCCGACGGGTAGCGGCTCAGCCCCATGCGCCACGCCCGGCCCTGCTCGCGCCAGAAAGCGCACAGCCGGCCGGTGGGATCGGGCCCTGCAGGGAGCGTGAAGTCCAGGGCGAAGCTGCGCAGATGCGCACTGCCCGCAGCCCCTTGAGCGCAAGCATTAAGCACCGGGCCGCGGTAAGCGGAGTGGACCTCCAGCTCGGTGCCTACGACTCCGGCCGCCTGAAGAGCTTGCAGCAAGCGCAGCACCGAGACAGCCGCCCCCCACTGCTCGGGTGGCGGCAGGGCGAAGGGCTCGGAGGCACATTCGCGCCAGGAGGAGGCCGAGCGCAGCAATTGATGCAGCGGCAGCACCTCGGCCACCCCTTGTTCGCCCAGATGGCGCTCGAAGGCCATGACCTGCGCTGCGTTCGCGG
>CAISJH010000853.1 GCA_903885585.1 uncultured beta proteobacterium | reverse complement strand
TCCTCCGTGCAGAGAAGGGCAAGGGCCTGTGAGCATGAATCCCGTCCTCTACCGCCGGCGCCGCATGGCCAACCGGATCGGTCTGACCCTCTCCATGGGCGCCATGGCCCTGGGCCTGGCTGTGCTGCTGTGGATCCTGGCAGTGCTGTTCTATAACGGCCTGTCGGGCGTCGACCTCAAGCTCTTTACCCAGGACACGCCCGCTCCGGGTACCGAGGGCGGAGGACTGCGCAACGCCATCGTCGGCAGCTTGATGATGCTGGCACTGACGGTGGTGGTTGCTACGCCGGTGGGCGTGCTAGCCGGCGTTTACCTGGCCGAGTACGGGGATACGAGCCGCACCGCCGAGGCTACCCGCTTCGTCACGGACATCATGTTGTCTGCACCTTCCATCGTGCTCGGCCTGTTCGTCTACGCCATCGCAGTGGCCACGGTCGGTAACTTTTCGGGCTACGCAGGGAGCATGGCGCTGTCGCTGATCGCCATCCCGGTGGTGGTGCGCACCACCGAGAACATGCTCCGCCTGGTGCCTGGGAGCCTACGCGAGGCCGCCTTTGCCCTGGGGGCGCCGCGCTGGAAGGTGGCCACCATGGTCACCTTGCGGGCAGCGCGCAGTGGGGTGATGACAGGCTTGTTGCTGGCGGTGGCGCGCATCAGCGGCGAGACCGCGCCGCTGCTGTTCACCGCGCTGAACAACCAGTTCTTCAACGCCGACATGAGCAAGCCCATGGCCAACCTGCCGGTGGTGATCTTCCAGTTCGCCATGAGTCCCTACGACAACTGGATCCGGCTGGCCTGGGCTGGTGCGCTGTTGATCACGCTGGCCGTGCTGGTGCTCAACATCGTGGCGCGGGTGTTCTTCCGCGACCGCACCTCCACCTGAGCGACACCGCTGGCCCAACCCGCGCGCCCCTTCTGGAACCCACCATGTCAGACACCGCTGTCACCACCACGAACGCGCTTGAAATCCGCCAGCTGAACTTCTTCTACGGCAAGTTCCAGGGGCTGAAAAACATCAACCTGGACATCGCAGAGAAGCGTGTCACGGCCTTCATCGGCCCGTCAGGTTGTGGCAAGTCCACCCTGCTGCGCACCTTCAACCGCATGTACAGCCTCTACCCCGGCCAGCGTGCCGAGGGCCAGATCAACTTCTACGGCCAGAACATCCTGGAGGACGGCCAGGACCTGAACCTGCTGCGTGCCCGCATCGGCATGGTCTTCCAGAAGCCCACGCCATTCCCGATGTCGATCTACGACAACATCGCCTTCGGGGTGAAGCTGTACGAGACCCTGTCGCGCAGCGAGATGGACGACCGTGTGGAGTGGGCACTGTCCAAGGCCGCCTTGTGGAAGGAAGTCAAGGACAAGCTCAACCAGAGCGGGCTGTCCCTGTCGGGCGGCCAGCAACAGCGGCTGTGCATCGCCCGCAGCGTGGCGGTCAAGCCCTCGGTGCTGTTGCTGGACGAGCCCACCTCGGCGCTGGACCCCATCTCCACCGGCAAGATCGAGGAACTGGTGCACGAGCTCAAGAGCGACTACACCATCGCCATCGTCACGCACAACATGCAACAGGCCGCCCGCTGCAGCGACTTCACGGCCTACATGTACTTGGGTGATCTCATCGAGTTTGGCGAGACCAAGGAGATCTTCATGAAGCCCGAGCGCAAGGAAACCGAGGACTACATCACCGGCCGCTTCGGTTGAGGCAGGATCAAGCTCTCTTATCTGAAAGATTCAAATGCCCGACAAGCATCTCTCCACCCAGTTTGACGCCGAGTTGAGCGGCGTCTCCACCCGCGTGCTCGAGATGGGCGGCCTGGTGGAGAGCCAGGTTTCGCGATCGATCGCCGCGCTGGTCAACGGCGAAGCTGACTTGGCTGGGCAAGTGCTGCGCGACGAGGAGCGCGTCAACCGCATGGAGGTCGAGATCGACCGCGATCTCTCCGGCATCATCGCCCGGCGCCAGCCCACGGCGCGCGATCTGCGCTTGCTGATCGCGATCAGCAAGATCATTGCCAACCTCGAGCGTGTGGGTGACGAGGCCTCCCGCATCGCGCGGGTGGTGCAACGCCTGGCGGCGGTGGGCATGCCCGGACGCCGCCTGCCCGTGGGTGACTTGCAGTTCGAGTGCGACCTGGCGGTGGCCCAGTTGCGCAAGGCCCTGGACGCCTTTGCGCGCCTGGACACCCGCATGGCGCTGGATGTGCTCAAGCACGACGACCAGATCGACCAGGAGTTCGAGGGGATGATGCGCAAGCTCATCACCTACATGATGGAAGACCCGCGCACCATCTCCTCCAGCATCGACCTGGTCTTCGTGGCCAAGGCGGTGGAGCGGGTGGGAGACCACGCCAAGAACCTGGCCGAGGCGGTGATCTACATCGTCAAGGGCGCGGACGTGCGGCACGCCCCCATGGCCGACATCGAGACCGCCGCGAAGTGAGCTGCTGTTTCGGGGCGTGGAGGACAGGCTCATGATGGCCAACCGGTTGCTGGTGGTGGAGGACGAGGCGGCCATCGCCGAGTTGCTCTCGATCAATCTGCGCCACGCAGGCTTCAACGTGTCCACGGCAGCCACGGCCGAGGCCGCACGCGAGGCCGTGGACCGCGAACTGCCTAGCTTGGTGGTACTCGACTGGATGCTGCCCGACCGCAGTGGTGTGGCGCTGTGCCGGCAGTGGCGCAGCGAGGCTCGCACGCGTGACCTTCCCGTGATCATGCTCACGGCCCGCGCCGAGGAGGCCGACCAGGTGCAGGGCCTGGAGGCCGGCGCGGATGACTACCTCGTCAAGCCCTTTTCCCCGCGCACGCTGGTGGCCCGGGTGCGGGCGGTACTGCGCCGACGGTCACCCCAGGCCTTGGACGACGTGGTGCAGGTCGGCGCCTTGAAGCTGGACCCAGCCACCCGCCGGGTCACGGGGCAACTCGCTGGGTCAGCCGCGCTGGAGATTCGGTTGGGGCCTACGGAGTTCCGTCTCCTGCACTTCCTGATGACCCATCCCGAGCGGGTGCACAGCCGCGCCCAGCTGCTGGACCGCGTCTGGGGCGACCACGTCTTCATCGAAGAACGGACGGTGGACGTTCACGTCAAGCGGC
>CAISJH010000852.1 GCA_903885585.1 uncultured beta proteobacterium | reverse complement strand
CGAATGTCGATGTCCACGCCGATGACCTTGCGCTTGGATTGGCGAGGGTCGATCGTGGTTCCTTGTTCAATGGCGTCGCACATGTCCAGCATGGCCAGCATCGAAGCGCTGAGCACGAGAGACCCACCATGGGCGATTCCCGTCTCGATGATGAGATCGGGACGAACTTTCCAAATCAGTTCTTGCACCGCCACCATGTCCTGCGGGTACTGGATGATCGGCCGGCCCATCCAGTCGAAGTTGTAGACGTACTTGCGCCGCATCGAGGCCTCAAGCCACGCCGAGGAAAGTGCCGCGAAGTCGGTGTCCAAAGGGTAGGCCTGCATGCGCTCACGGCGCTCTTGCTCAAACTGCTGGATGGCGTTCATGTTCAGGTGTTGCTAGAAAGTTGAGTGGCAGGTCGACATCTTTAGGGCAGTACATCAAGCGGCTGGAAGCACGGTGTCGAGCCCTATGGGATGAGGGACGAATCCGAATTCACGCGCGATCCGGCTGTTGTCGATGGAAGCAAAGGATTGCAGTTGCGCATCTTTGGATGCAGTCCAACTGCAACCAAAGTGGGCGCATAAAGCCCGCACCCATTGCAGATGCTGGGTCTGGACCCCACTGGCAAGGTTGTAAACCCGCTGGCTGCCATGCAGGGCGATCTTCTGAAGCATCACCACGACGTCTCGGACGTCGATGTAGTCCTTCTCGCTTTCGGGAAGGGTGTTCAACAAGATATGCCCTGAAGCTGCCTCTGAGAGCAGGGCCGCCACAAAGTTGCCGCTGGCAGCGTCCATCCCCGGTCCCACCACATTGGACAGCCGCGCAACGCGTACCCCCGTCCTTCCGCTTGCGTAGCACAGCGCTTCGCCAGCAAGTTTGCTGAGGTTGTAAAGGTTCGACGGATCTCCAGGCTGAACGCTTAGCGGCGCGTCCTCGTCGGTGCGGTCACTGCCCATGTATACGCGAGTGGAGGACAGATAGGTCAGGGACTCAAACCGAGCGCGCTGCAGCACTTGCGACAGCACGCTCACGTGGGCCTCCATGGTTTCGAAGGGTCGTTGCCGGAAATCTCCCGTCAGGCCTATGCAATAGACCACGTGGCCCAGAGCACGGTCCCACAACCCACTGTCCTCGCGATCAGGAACCCACACCTCGGCCCCTTGTGCACGCAGGTGGTCGACCAGCCTGCTGCCCACAAAGCCCCTGCCCCCGAGCACTGTCCATCGCGTCACCCGCGCACTCCCACCACGCGCAGCGGTTGGCCTGCATAGACGCTGTACGCCTGCAATTCACCTCGGACGATAGAGCCTGCTGCCACCACGCACCCTTGCCTCAAGACAGCGCCATCCAGCAACACGCAGTTGGCGCCAATCCAGACATCGTCTTCCACCACGATACCTCCCTTGCTGGGCAGGAAGCCCTGCTCTCGGATGGGGCGTGACCGGTCAGCATAGGCGTGGTTGACGGGCGCAAAAGTGCAGTTGGCGGCCACAGCCACACCGTTGCCGATGCGGATGCCGTTACCGGTGTACAGAACGCAGCCAGAGTTGATGGCCACATGCTCGCCAATCAGCACATCGCCACTGCCCCCGGCAGGCTTGACCTTGACGAAGCTGTCGATGACGCTGTGTGCGCCTACGCGGATGAGGGAACCCCGTACCGAGTCCTCGACGTCAGCCAAGGCAGACACCCGGGCGGTCGGATGGATCTCGATCACCAGACCTCCAGCGAGGGCACCGCCTTGACGAACCGCGCCCCCCACTCGCGCGTATACGCAAGTTGCACCGTCACTTCCTGCGCGATATTCCACGGCAAGATGAGGATGCGGTCGGGCCGGTCGGCGCGCAGATGGTCTTCGGTGACGATGGGAATGCGGCTGCCGGGCAGGTAGCGGCCCACTTTCCCAGGGCTGCGGTCCACCACATACGGCAGCAGGTCTGGCCGCACACCGGCAAAGTTCAGCAGGGTGTTGCCCTTGGCCGCCGCACCGTAAGCAGCCACTTTCAGATTGTCGCGACGCGCATCGAGCAAGAAGCGCAGCAAGTCATGCTTGATGCCTTCTGCCGCCGCCTGCAGCCCGGCGTAGAAGGCTGGCGTCTCGATGCCGGCCTCGGCTTCTGCTTGCAGTTGCCGGGCCACAGCGGCCGCCATCGCATGAGCCCCGGTGTCAGAACGCTGTGCATAGACCCGCAAGCTCCCGCCATGGGTGGAAAGCTCCTCCACATCGAAGACCTGCAGGCCGTTAGCCTGGAATATGCGCTGCACAGCGGTGAGGGACAGGTAGGAGAAATGCTCGTGGTACAGGGTGTCAAACTGGCGGAATCGCACCAGGTTGAGCAGCTGCGGGAACTCGAAGGTGGCCACACCCGCTGGCTTGAGCAACTGGGCAAAGCCGGCCACGAAGTCGTTGATGTCGGGCACATGGGCCAGTACGTTGTTGGCGGCCATCAGGTCTGCGGCCAGGCCCTGGTGCAACAGGCGCTGCGCCAGTTCCACGCCAAAGAAGTCTTCCACGATGGACAAGCCCCGCGCCCGCGCAGCGGCGGCCGTGCTGGCCGTGGGCTCAACGCCGGTGCAGGGTATGCCCAGGCCCTGCACGTACTGCAGCAGATACCCATCGTTGGCGGCCACTTCCACCACATGGCTGCCGGGCCCCAGGCGCAAGCGGTTCACCACCTGGATCACATAGGCCTGCGCGTGGGTGAGCCAACTGCTTGAAGTGCTGCTGAAATAAGCGTAATCGGCGTTAAAGAGATCACCGGCACCGGTGAAATCCTGCGTCTGGGCCAGCCAGCAATGCCCGCAAACCTTCACTCGCAACGGGTAGTGGCGCTCAGGTGCGTCCAGCTGCTCTTGACGGAGGTAGGCGTTGGAGGGCGGGGCAGCTCCCAGGTCGCAAAACGGCAGGGTCACCTCGTGGGCGCAGTGGCGGCACTTCATGGGGGGTCGGGCTATGCGTGGGCGGTGGGTTCAGGGGACCGGTGCACTTAAAGGGCTTTAGTGCCTACCGCGGGGATGCCGCAGAAAGCCGCCCCGTCCAGCCAGTGGTGTGAGCGGTCTCGATCTGACAGATTGTCCACCGGCAGCGGCCAGTCAACGGCCAGCGCCGGGTCTTGTGGATGCAAACCTGCCTCAAACCCTGGCGCGTGTGCTGCGCTGTGCAGGTACAGCAGCTCGGCCTCGTCGGTCAACGCCTGAAAGCCGTGGGCAAAGCCCGGGGGGATGAGCAAGGCCGTGAGGTTGTCGGCCGACAACTCCACCGCACGGTATTGCAAGAAGGTGGGGGAGCCTTGGCGCAGGTCCACCGCCACGTCCCACACGGCGCCGCGCAGGCAGCTCACCAGTTTGGCCTCCGCATGCGGCGGCACCTGGTAATGCATGCCCCGCACAGTGCCGCGCCGTGCCGTGTGGGTGTGATTGATCTGCGCCACGGGGCTGTGCCAACCAACCTGCGCCAGCTCCAGGGCACAAAACATCCGGGTCAGCCAGCCCCGTGCATCAGAAAGGCGTTGCCGGCGCAGGGCCACCAGCCCCTCAAGGCCTTGGGGCAAGACTTCAAAGCGACGGCTCACCTGGCCTGCGGGCACTGCCGCGGGAGCCTTGATGGGTACAGACGCGGCCGTCACGGCAAGTCCTCGGGGGCACCCGCGGCAAAGGCTTCCAGGTCAGCGTCGCACAACGCCTCAGCCGAGGTGCCGTTGGCGTGACCTCGGTACCAGGCCATGGTGCGCTGCACGGCCTGCACCAGGCCCCAACGCGGCTCCACCCCCAGTTCAAACCGGGCCTTGGCCACTTCCAAGGCCAGCCACCCGGCCTCATGGGGCCCTTGCTGGCCATCACCCCACACCACATCACCGCTACCCCACGCCTGTCGGGCTTGCTCGATCACCTCCCGCACCGTGGCCGCCTCCTGCGGGGCCGGGCCGAAGTTGAACGCCCCAGGCTGTACCTTGCCATGCCAGAGGGCCTCGGCCAGGCGCAGGTAGGCCCCTACGGGCTCCAGCACGTGCTGCCATGGCCGTGTGGCGGCTGGGCGCCGCACTTCCAGGGCTTGGCCTGCCGCCCAGGCTCGCATGGCATCGGGCAACAGACGGTCGCGCGACCAATCTCCGCCACCGATGACATTACCGGCCCGCGCGCTGGCCACCGCCAGCCCTTGAGCCTGCAGCCAGGAGGCGCGCCAGCAGTCCACCACCAACTCACTGGCCGCCTTGCTGGCGCTGTAGGGGTCGTGCCCACCCAGCGCGTCGGTCTCCCTGTACGGGTAGACCCACTCCCGATTGCGGTAGACCTTGTCCGTGGTGACCACCAGGGCCACCTTCACTTCAGGTGCCTGACGCAGGGCGTTCAGCACCGTGGCCGTGCCCATCACGTTGGTGGAAAAGGTGCCCAGCGGGTCTTCATAGCCCGGCCTCACCAGGGCCTGTGCGGCCAGGTGCAACACCACTTGAGGTTCGCTTCTGCGCACCGCCTCGGCCACCGCGGTGGGGTCTCTTACATCCGCGACCTGATGCACCAAGAACCGGCCCAAGCCCAACGCGTCAAAGAGCGCCGGCTGGGTGGCTGGCGCCAAGGCCAGGCCATGCAGCTTCGCGCCCATACGGTGCAGCCACCAGGCCATCCAGCTGCCCTTAAAGCCAGTGTGGCCCGTGAGCAGCACCCGACGCCCCTTCCAGAACGCCGGGTCTGGCGCTTGTAAGCGCACGCTCACCACACCTTCCACGGGGCTCGGCCGCTGGCCCACAGCTCTTCCAGCAGGTTCTTCTCGCGCAGGGTGTCCATGGGCTGCCAGAAGCCCTCGTGCCGATGCGCCCTCAATTCGTCCATGGCGGCCAGCTGCGTCAAGGGCTCCACCTCCCAACTGGTGCCGTCTCCTGCGATCAGGTCCAGGCATCGGGGCGAGAGCACGAAAAACCCGCCGTTGATCAACCCGCCATCGCCACGCGGCTTTTCCACAAACCCGGTCACCACCTCCTCAGCCATCTGCAAGGCCCCGTAGCGGCCCGGTGGCTGCACGGCCGTGACCGTGGCCATGCGGCCATGGCGGCGGTGAAAGGCAATGGTGTCGGCAATGTCCACATCGCTAACCCCATCACCGTAGGTGAAGCAGAAGGCCTCCTCGCCCTCCACATAGCGCGCCACGCGCTTGAGCCGCCCACCCGTCAGGGTGTCCTCGCCGGTATCCACCAGGGTCACCCGCCAGGGCTCGGCCTTGCGCTCATGCACTTCCATTTCGTTGCGCTGCATGTCGAAGGTGACGTCCGACATGTGCAGGAAGTAGTTAGCGAAGTACTCCTTGATCAGGTAGCCCTTGTAGCCGCAGCAGATCACAAAGTCGTTCACGCCGTGGGCGCTGTAGCTCTTCATGATGTGCCACAAGATCGGCCGACCGCCGATCTCGATCATGGGCTTGGGGCGCAGATGGGTCTCCTCGCTGATGCGGGTACCCAGGCCTCCAGCGAGGATGACAGCTTTCATGTGGCGAGCAAAGGGGGGGTTGTGTCCAAGCCCCCATTGTCTCCGGTCGCGTTCCGAATCACGCGTGCAGCCAGGTCGCACTCCGGCATGACCTCAAAAACGGCCAGGGCCAGGTCGCTGATCCGCTTGTCGGGTGCAGCCGGCGTGCTGCCCTCTTCCAGCCAGCGCTTCAATTCTGACCGCACCTGTGCCAAAGGTAAGCGATGCGCTCCCGATCGAACAAAGAGTGCGGTCTCATGGGATTCCTGCTCTGCTCGGGCTTGAGCACGGGCGCCATGCTCTTTGCACCATGCCTGCCAGATCATGCGCAAAGCTTGGCCGAACAACCGTACGAACCTCGTTTCGTCCATCAGTACCGACGCTTGCATGCGCGCACGTTGCTTGCTGCGCCGATCCGCGAGGGCACCGACATCAGAGGCCAGCTTCACTGCCCGCTCCATGTACTTGTCCACATCTGCACATAGAAACTCCTGAAATCCACCGTGGTACAGGATTGTGGTGCTCAATCGCTCCCTGAAGTTCCGGCCCACGAGGGACACGATGGGTACCCCCATCCACAGGCAATCGAAGGTGGTGGTTCCTCCGGTCAAGGGAAATGTATCCAGAGCGATATCGATGTCGTGATAGACAAGGTACTGACGCCTGGTGTCGCGTTGCACGAAGATGAGCCGGTTGCTTTCGATCCCGTGCTGTTCAAATTGATGGCGCAGCTGCACGGTGGCGCCGGGGTTGGAAAAGTCCTTGCCCTCCACCAACATCTTCGAGCCCGGCACGTGCTGCAGGATTACGCTCCAAACCTGAACCGCGCGTTCACCGATCTTGGCGATGTTGTTGCAACTTCCAAAGGTGATGAACCCATTGCGAAGCGCTGGGGGGGGAGCGACCTGATACTCAGGGTCGAAGTGATGCAGCGGATGGCGGACATGGGGCCGATACACCGCGAAGCACCCCGGGAGTCTTACCAGCTTTTCAGAGTACAGCGGGTCAGCGCCCGGGGGGTCAGCCGTGTGATCGGTGAGCCGCCACTGGATGGACCTCAACCCTGTGGTGCCGGGGTAACCCAACCAGGTGACCTGCACGGGTGCTGGGTGGTAGGCCATCGCGGGCAAGCCGGTCTTGGCGGTGTGGCCCGCCAAGTCAATCAGGATGTCAATGCCATCATCCTGGATGATGCGGGCCGTTTGAGCCGGATCCTTCTGCGGCACATGACGAAAGCGGTCGGCCAGGAGTTTGATTCTCTCTGTGACCACGTCGCCTGCCGCCAGGGTGAAATAGCAGCAGATCTCAAAGTGCTGCCTGGGCAGGCGTGTGAGCACGGGTTCTGCAAAGTACATCACCGCGTGGCTGGTGAAATCGGGAGAGAGAAAGCCGATCTTCAGTCGCCGCTCGGGCAGCGGCAAGTTGTCGTGCACGGGCCACCGAGGCACCAGCGGGCTCTCATGGCGCAATGCAAAGCCACGAGCGACATCGAAGACCTGCTGCACCGTGACGTTCTCGTCATACAACATCACCAGCAACAGGTTGGTGTACGAAGTGAGGTTGCTTGGGTCTGCCTCCAACGCACGCTGAAACAGGGCCGTGGCTTGCTTGACCTGCCCTTGGGCCTTTCGGATGGTGCCGAGGTTGGTGAGCGCCATGGAGTCACCAGGCGAGATCGCGAGCGCATTCTCAGCTGCTTCTACACCTTCGTCCAGGTCGTCCAGGTGATAACAGGCGGACGAGAGGTTGATCCAGTTGCGCAACTCCTTGGGGTTGAGTTCACTGGCTCGGCGCGCGTACCGTTGCGACAGGCGGTATTGCCGCAATCCCATGTAGCAGTGAGAAAGATTGAGGTGCAGATACGGATCGTCAGGATCCTCGTCAAGGGCGCGTTCGAGAATATCTCGTGCTTCAGAGTACTCGTTACGTGCCGTCAAGAGGTGGCAGAGCGTGGCATGCGCCACACGATCCGTCGGGTGTTTCTCAAGGGTCTGACGGCAAAGCAACTCCAATGGCCTGGTGTCACCCGCAACCTGGGCCTGAAGTGCTGCAGCCAAGCGGCCGGCCTCCATGGCCGTCGTGCGTTGCATACGGCTTTCGTCCAGTGGCGCGTTCACTTGGAGTTAGCGGGATTGCCGTCTGGGCTACCGTAGGGGTACTGCCTAAAGACTTCGTTGGAGCGGGTGTCTTCCGGACACACCTGGAGTACGGCATAGGCCAAAGCTTGCGCGCTCAGGATATCGGCTGGGTCTTCCCGTTGAACAATTCGTGCGTTGAGACGGTCCAACCATCGGTGAGCTGACGGGAGCGTGATGCGCTTGTCATTGACGAAGACGAGCACGTCTTCTCCCTCCAAGGGCTCCTTTTCGGCCTGAATGCCGTCCGGCTCCTGCTGCTTGCACCATTGCCGCCACACCATGCGCAGCGCCTGTGCGAACAACTTGACATAGCGGGCCTCATCCATCAAAACCGACTGCTGCATTCGCTGCCTCTGCCCGGCCCGGCGCTGGGCCAGGGCAGGCAGGTCCTTAGCCAGTGCAACGGCTTTGGACACATAGTCATCCGTGTTGTCGCAGAGAAACTCCTTGAACCCTCCGTTTAACAAGATGGTGGTGCTCAAGCGATTACGGAAGGTCTGACCCACCAAACTCACCAGAGGCACGCCCATCCAGAGACAGTCGAAGGTGGTCGTTCCTCCGGTCAGGGGAAAGGTGTCCAGCGCGATGTCGATGTCGTGGTAAGTCAAATACTGCCGGGCACCATCGCGGTTGACGAAGATGATTCTGTCTTCATCGATGCCGAGATGGCCTAGGCGTTCTCGCAGTCGCTGCGTTCCTTCTGGGCGCGCCAGATCCTTTCCTTCGATCAACACTTTGGAATGGGGCACAGCCTTCAAGACACGTGACCAGACCTCCAGGCTTTGCGGGCTGATCTTGGCAATGTTGTTGCAACTTCCGAAGGTGACGTAACCATTCTTCAAGGCGGGTGGGGCGCTGACTTGATATCGAGTGCTGAAACGGTCTCGCGGATTTCGGATATGCGGGCGGTAGACCGCGAAGCAGCCTGGCAGCCGGATGAGCTTCTCTGTGTAATGGGCATCAGCGCCTGGTACATCGGCTGCGTGGTCCGTAATGCGCCAGTCGATGGAGGACAGCCCCGTCGTTCCCGGGTAGCCGAGCCACGTGGCTTGCACAGGCGCGGGCTTGTAGGCCATGGCTCGAAGGCCGTTCTTGGCGGTGTGCCCCGCCAGATCGATGAGGATGTCGATCTCGTCATCTTGAATGATCTGCGCCGTTTTCTTGGCGTCACCGTCGGGCACGTAGCGGAATCGATCCACCAAGCCCTTGACCCTCTGCGTTACACCGTCGCCCGCCGCGTAGGTGAAATAGCAAAAGACTTCGTGGCTTTGCCGTGACAGTCGGGTGAGCACAGGCTCAGCAAAGTACATCACCGCGTGGCTGGTGAAGTCCGGCGAGATGAATCCAATCCTGAGGCGCCGTTCCGGCAATGCGGTGTTGCGATGCGGCCTGCGCAGATGCTGGATGGGTTTTTCGAAGCGCTCAGCGTAATCACGTGCCACCCGCTGCACATGTTCTACACCGGACTCGCCGTCGTACATCAGCGCGAGCATCAGGTTGGTGTAGGCGAGCTCGTCGTCCGGTGTCAACGCGATGGCGCGCTCATAGAGCTCCACGGCCTCCTTCACACGAGACTGCGTCATCAAAGCATTGGCGAGGTTGTTGAGGGAGTGCACGCTTTTGGGGTCGAGTTCACACGCACGGCGGGCGCTGGCCTCGCCTTCCTGACCCAAGCCCAGCATGTTGCAGGCATAGGAATGGTTCAGCCAGGCCGTGTGCATCTTGGGCTGTGATTCGGCAGCCCGTTGGCTGTAATCCTTGGCCTCGGGCCAACGCCTTTGATCCAGACAAATCTTGCTGATATTGGCTAACAGATTGGCACTGCGCGGAAACCGCTCGAGGCCCTGCCGGTACAACTGCTCCGCATCTGCAAGGTTTCCGGCGCGAGAAAGGATGACGCCGAGGTTGACGTAAGGAAAGTCGTCAGCCGGCTGGCCTGACAGTTCCTGGCGGCACATTTGCTCCAAGGCCTGAGGTTTCCCAGCTTGGAAGTCCTTCACGCTCTGAACGCGCTGAGCACGGTACTCCGGGCTCAAGGCGGCGGCGCTGCTCTGTGGTCCTTGAAGAGTAGACGGCCCTTGGGCGCGAAGGGACGGAGGCTGCGATGCTCGTGCCTTCGGCTGAGGAACTTTGACTTTGGGTCGTGTCATGTCTGATCGGTGTGACTTGCTCAATCTAAGAGGGATCGGTTTATGCCTTTGGAGATGCTAAAAAAAAACCCTCGGGGTTTTGTCCCGAGGGTTTTTTAAGTCAGGGCTTGCGCCCTGCTTCAACAGTCCACTGATCAGCCCAGACCCGGGATAGAGCCATCAACAACGGTCAGCTCATCGCTGGCCGCCCCAGTCACACCGACCAGCTTGATCAAGACATCGTCAGACCCAACACCCGCAATACCGTCCGTGATGAAGATGTAGGAGTCTGCACCGTCTTGGAAGATCAGTGCATTACCGGCCGCGGCCGCATTGAGAGCGTTTTCCACAGCAGTGATCTTCTCTGCAAGCGTATCGTCCGCTGCATCAAAGGTCACCACACCTGTCGTAACGGTCACCCCAGCGGTGCCAGCAGCTGCGGTTACTGCAGTAGCGAACTTGGTGATACCGCCCGTGAACGTGATGATATCGGTGCCCGAAACGTAGTCGGTGATGACATCGAAGTTCGTCGCTGAAGGAGTGCCAGTCACTCCAGCTGCGAAACTGAAGGTATCCGCACCGTTTCCACCTGTGACGGTGTCAGCGCCTGCTCCGCCAGTGATGGTGTCTGCTGCATCACCACCGGAGACGCTGTCAGCACCGTCAGTACCACCCAGAACGTCACTACCGTTACCGCCAGTGACGGTGTCCGCACCGTCTCCGCCTGACAAGGTGTCGTTGCCTTCACCACCACTGATGGAGTCATTTCCTGCGTCACCAGCCACACTATCTGCACCGTTACCAGCATCAATAGTGTCGTCGTCGGCGCCCGCTGAAACAGTGTCAGCACCGTCTCCACCTTCGATCGTGTCGTTTCCGGCACCACCAGTTACAGAGTCTGAACCGGCTCCACCGTACACCTTGTCGGCGCCACTATCAGCAGAAACAGTGTCGTCACCGGCGCCACCGTACACGATGTCGTCGCCAGCATCAGCATCGATGGTGTCGTTGCCATTACCAGACACAACCAGGTCGTTGCCAGCATCTGAAGAGACCGAGTCTGCGGCTGTACCACCCAGTACGAAGTCAGCCAAGGCGTTCCCGGTCATGGTCTGGCCGTTACCTTCTGTGAAGGCGTTGGGTACCAAGAGGTATCGCAACGTCGCATCTGTACCGGTGATGGAGTTTCCTCCAGCATAGGTACCGAACGCAAAGTCGCCACCGTTGACAAGGGAGTAACCCTCTACCGTATTGGCTGCCGCGTTCACATCCAGCGTCACTCCTGAGTAACCACCAAAACTGATGGAGTTATGGCTGTTGCCAAACAACTCATGCAGCAGGTAAGTGGTTGCACCGCTCGCATGGACAGAGTTGTCACTGCCGCTCATGGAAGACAGGTTGAACGCCGCCTGTGAAACGGAGAGCGCCAGATACTGGCTTGCAGTCAAGGTCAAACCACCAGTGGCCGTACCGCTGGCTGT
>CAISJH010000851.1 GCA_903885585.1 uncultured beta proteobacterium | reverse complement strand
TGCAAGGCCCGCAGCCCGGACTGCGCGCGCTGCGGCGTCAGCACCTGGTGCGACTCGGCTCCAGGCCGCCGCCGTTGAGGGGCTGTCGGGGCGCACCCCTACAATCCGGCACCTCACGCATCGCGTCATGTCACAGCTTCAGCAACTTGCAGAACGGGTCGAACGTCTTCTGCTGCGCCACGAGGAACTGCAGCGGACGAACGCTCTCCTGAACCAGCAGGTTCAAAGCTTGAGCGCCGAACGTGACAGCCTGAAGTCTCGGCTCAGCGCGGCACGCACCCGCATCGACCACCTCATCGACAAGTTGCCTCAGCAGGCGACACCGTATTCGTCTGCGGATGAGCTCCCAGCCGAGTCCGACCAGAGGCCCGCGCCATGAAGCAGGTGGAGGTGACCATCCTGGGCCAGGGCTACATCCTGGGCTGCCCCGAAGGCGGGGAGGCGCGGCTCGGCGCTGCCGTGGCGGCAGTGGACCGCGAGATGAGCGCCATACGTGATGCCGGAAAGATCAAGGCACGCGATCGCATCGCGGTCCTCGCCGCTCTCAACCTGGCCTACCAGCTGGCCGAGCGCAGCGAGCGTGCAGGACCAGCTGAACGTGATGAACGCGCTGATGAGTCCGCTGCGCAGGACTCCTCTGCTGCTGCCGCCGACCCCGACCTGGATCTCGGCCGCTTGATCGCCCGGCTCGACGCCGCGCTGGACGACGGGCACCTGCTTTGACGACAGCCCCATAAGGGGCAAACCGCCGCCCTAGAATGGGCCTGTCCGGTGTGACTTGGTGGGCTCTATATTTCCTTGAACCGATGCTCATTGAGCCAGGGCTTGGAACATTGCGCGGTGGGCGTGATCATCTCGCGTCAGATGAACCCGAAGCCGCGCTGACCTCGCCCACCTGAACTTCCCTGAGGGTTCAGGAATGCGGTCTGCGGGTCACATCGGACACCTATTTGTGGCTTTGGCGCGCCATATTCGCGGCGCCGCAACGCCAACAAGCCGCCAGCCCAGCAAAGACGTCTTTACTGCTGGCTATAATCGCGGTTTTCGTCCGATATCAACCCACCTGACATGACCACCATTCGCGTCAAAGAAAACGAGCCGTTCGACGTTGCCCTGCGCCGCTTCAAGCGCACCATCGAAAAGCTCGGCCTGCTGACCGACCTGCGCGCACGCGAGTTCTACGAGAAGCCGACCGCCGAGCGCAAGCGCAAGAAGGCTGCCGCGGTGAAGCGTCACTTCAAGCGCGTACGCAGCATGCAGCTCCCCAAGAAGCTGTACTGAGCCAGCGCGTCAGGCAACACCTGATTCAAGAGCCCGCGCGGTCACCCGTGGCGGGCTTTGTTGTTTCATCCACCCCTGCATCTTTGCGCCACCCATCGCCATGACCCTGAAGGACCGAATCACGGAGGACATGAAGTCCGCCATGCGCGCCAAGGAGACTGACCGGCTCTCCACCATCCGCATGCTGTTGGCTGCCTGCAAGCAGCGCGAGGTGGATGAACGCATCGTGCTGGATGATGCTGCCGTGATCGGCATCGTGGACAAGCTCATCAAGCAACGCAAGGACTCCATCGCCGCGTTCACCCAGGCTGGTCGTACCGACCTCGTGGACAAGGAGTCTGCCGAGGTGCAGGTGCTGGAGGCCTATCTCCCGCAACGCCTGTCAGCACAAGAAATCCAGGACGCGGTGACGGCGCTGGTGGTGGAGTTGTCTGCCAGCGGCCCAGGCGACATGGGCAAGGTCATGGGCGCCGCCAAAGCCCGCTTGGCCGGCAAGGCCGACATGGGGCTCGTCTCTGCGGCCGTGAAGCAGGCCCTGACGCGCTGACACCCGCAGGCCATCGCTGCACCAACGCGCTACCCCGTCGCACCACTGGAGAAGATGATGAATTCCTCCCTACCCGTTCAAGCCATTGCCGCTGATGTGTGTGTGGCACCCCAGTTGACCCCCGATGCCATGGCAGAAGCAGCTCGGCTGGGCTTCAAAAGCATCATCAACAACCGCCCCGACTTTGAAGGCGGCCCTGACCAGCCCACCAGCGCCGTCATCGGCGCCGCCGCGCAGGCGGCCGGGCTGGAGTACCGATTCCTGCCGGTGGCGGGCGGCTACCAGTCGCCTGAGGAGGCGGCGCAAATGGCCAAGCTGCTGCAAGAG
>CAISJH010000850.1 GCA_903885585.1 uncultured beta proteobacterium | reverse complement strand
GGTATTCCAGGCGCTTCAGGCCTTCGACAAGGATGGGGACGATGTTGCGGGTGCTGACCGCGCCGACGATGCCGCACATACAGAAGGCTCCTGCTGACTGAGTGGACAGGATTCTGAGACGGCGAGAAAGAAAGAAGATTGCGTTTTGTTTGTTTTCTTGCAATAACTAATTGGCAAAATGTCTGGATGAAGTTTCATTGCAAATTCGTATCTTTCTTGCAATTATCAGCCCCTCATGATCGAGCTTGACGACACCGACTGGCGCCTGCTTCACATGTTGCAGGCGGACGCCTCCCGCTCCAACCAGGCCCTGGCCGAGGCAGCCGAGGTTTCGCCCGCCACGGCGCTGCGCCGGGTGCGCCGCTTGGTGGAAGCCGGCGTCATCGAGCGTCAGGTGGCGCTGCTGAACCCGGCCGCCGTGGGCGCGGGGCTGGCCGCGCTGGTGGAAGTGAGCCTGGACCGCCAGGGCGCCGAGCACCTGGACGCCTTCGAGGCCCGCGCCGTGGCAGACGCCGCCGTGCAGCAGGCCTGGCGCGTGAGCCCGGGGCCGGACTTCGTGCTCGTGGTGCAGGTGGCCGACATGCCGGCCTACCAGGCCCTGGCCCAGCGTCTGTTCACGCAGGACGCGAACGTGCGCAACGTGAAAGCCTTCTTCAGTGTGAAGCGCGCGAAGTTTGTGACGGCGGTGAGCCTGCCCGGTGACGTCTGAACGCAGCGCCTGCACGGTGCAGCCCGAAGGTGCACCAGTGAGAAACTTCCCCGCATGAAACCTTTTCGCATCGGCGCTGGTGCCGGCTATGCCGGCGACCGCATCGACCCCGCCCAGGCCCTGGCCGAGCGGGGTGGGCTGGACGCGCTGGTGTTCGAGTGCCTGGCCGAGCGCACCATCGCGCTGGCGCAGTTGCGCCGCGCCCGTGACCCTGAGCACGGCTACGACCCGATGTTGCAGTCGCGCATGCGCGCCGTGCTGCCGGCCTGTGTGCGCCAGGGCGTACGGGTGATCAGCAACATGGGCGCGGCCCACCCGCAGGCCGCCGGGGCGGCCGTGCTGGCGGTGGCGCGCGAGCTGGGCCTGACGCGCCTGCGCGTGGCGGTGGTGACGGGCGACGATGTGCTGGCCTGGGTGCGCGCGCACAATGCGGCGCTGACGGAATGCCCCGGTGCGGAGCGCGCCTCGGCCCTGGGCGAGCGGCTGATTTCGGCCAATGCCTACCTGGGCGCCGAGGCCTTGTTGCCCGCCCTGGCCACGGGGGCCGACGTGGTGATCACCGGCCGCGTGGCCGACCCGGCGCTGTTCCTGGCGCCGCTGATGCATGCCTTTGGCTGGCGGGGTGACGACTGGCCGCAACTGGGCCAGGGCGTGCTGGTGGGCCACCTGCTGGAATGTGCGGCCCAGGTCAGCGGCGGCTACCTGGCCGACCCCGGCCATCTGGACGTGCCGGACCTGCACGACGTGGGCTTCCCGCTGGCCGAGGTGCAGCCCGACGGCAGCGCGGTGATCACCAAGCTGGACGGCACCGGCGGCCGGGTGGACCGGCTGAGCTGCACCGCCCAACTGCTGTACGAGATCGAGAACCCGGCGCGCTACCTGCAGCCCGACGTGGTGGCGGATTTCTCCCACGTGCAACTGCAGGAGCAGGGGCCGAACCGGGTGCGGGCCTGGGGCGCAGGCGGCCAGCCGCGGCCGGCGCAGCTCAAGGCCACGGTGGGCTACCGCGACGGCTGGATCGGCGAGGGCCAGATCTCCTACGGCGGCCCGGGCGCGCGGGAGCGGGGCGAGCTGGCGCTGCAGGTGCTGCAACACCGCCTGCAGCGCCTGGGCCTGGGCGCGGCCGAGCAGCGGGCCGAGTTGATCGGCGTGGACGCCCTGCATGGCCCGAGCCGCGGCCATGACCGCGCCCCCTACGAAGTCCGCGCTCGCCTGGCCGTGCGCTGCGCCAGCCGCGAGCAGGCCGAACAGGTGGGCCAGGAGGTGGAGGCGCTGTACGTCAACGGCCCGGCCGCGGGCGGTGGGGTGACGCAGTCGGTGCGCGAGGTGGTGGCCGTGGCCTCGGCCCTGGTGCCGCGCGAGGCAGTGCAGCCCCGCGTGCAGGTGATGGAGCTGTGATGATGAAGCTGCAGGACATCGCCATCGCGCGCTCGGGTGACAAGGGCGACCGCGCCACGCTGAGCGTGATTGCGCGCGACTCGGCCAACTACCCACTGCTGGAGCGCCTGCTCACGGCCGAGACCGTGAAGGCGCATTACGCCGGCGTCGTGCGCGGTGAGGTGGAGCGCTACCTGCTGCCGCGTCTGGGCGCCGTGCACTTTGTGATGCACGCCGCGCTGGGCGGCGGCGTCACGCGGTCGCTGGCGCTGGACGCGCATGGCAAGACGCTGAGCTCGGCCATCCTGGACCTGCCTTTGCCCCCGCATGCCACGGTACCACCGCCGCTCCCGGACAATGCCGCCGCCGGCCTCGCGCCGAAACAGCCGACCCTTCAAGGAGACCTCCCGTGACCCAACTCACCCGCCGCCTCATGATCGTGGCCGCTGCCAGCCTGTGCAGCGCCGCCGCGCTGGCCCAGCCCTACCCCAACAAACCCATCCGCGCGGTGGTGCCCTTCGCCGCCGGCAGCGCCACCGACCAGATCGGCCGCGCCTTCGCCGAGAAGATGTCGCAGACGCTCGGCCAGCCCGTGGTGGTGGACAACAAACCCGGCGCCAGCGGCATGCTGGGTGCCGACATCGTGGCCAAAGCGCCTGCCGATGGCTACACCATCCTCATCGGCACCAACAGCACCAATGCGGCGCTGAAATTCCTGATGAAGAAGCTGCCCTACGACCAGGACACCGCCTTCGCGCCCGTGGCCTACATAGGCTCGGTGCCGCTGATGGTGGCGGTGAACAACGACTTCCCCGCCAAGACGCTCAAGGAGTTCGTGGACCAGGCCAAGGCCAAGCCGGGCCAGGTGAGCTTTGCCTACGCCAGCACCTCGCAGCAAGTGTCTTCCGAAATGCTGTCCAGCATGGCCGGCATCAAGATGAACGCCATTCCCTACAAGAGCGGCCCCAACGCCATGACCGACCTGATCGGCGGCCAGGTCAACATGTTCACGGCCGACTTCGCCGTCACGGTGCCCCAGCACAAGGCTGGCAAGATCCGCGGTCTGGCCGTCACCTCCACCAAGCGCGTGGCGGTGGTGCCCGAGCTGCCCACGGTCAACGAAGCCCTGGGCCTGAAGGACTACGAGCTGATCGCCTACTTCGCGGTGTTTGCCCCGGCCGGCACACCCGCCGACGTGATTGCCAAGCTGAACCAGGCCGTGAACGCCGCAGCCAACAGCAAGGACATCCAAGACAAGTTCGCGCCCAACGGCTTCTCGGTGGAACCCGGCACGCCCGAGGCGCTGGCGCAACGCAACCGCACCGAGACCGCCAAGTGGGAAAAGGCCATCCGCGAGGCGAAGATCGAGGCGCAGTGATCGACGGCCGGGACAGACCTAAGGCCCGTCAGTTTGCGGGCAGGTCTTCCAGCCGGCCCACGGCCACGTCGGCGTGACAGGTGTTTTCAGTGCCGCTCATGCCGTATTCCCAGGTCGCAAGGGCACCGTCATGGGATCGTAGGGATACAGCCACTCATTGCGGGACTTGGCAATGTTGCGGTCGTGGAAGGCTTGGCGCATGGCGTCGGCGCTGTCGATCTGGTAGAGCTGCCCCATCTCGGTCGACTCTTCAACCACACGTCGCGTGCGCGGGGCACGGTGCTGCTCGTACACGCGCATTCGCTGCTCCAGCGGCAAGTCCAGTTCCAGCGCGCGAGCCAGCACTCCGGCGTCTTCGATGGCCATGGCCGCACCTTGAGCCATGTAGGGCAGCGTGGAGTGCACCGCATCCCCCAGCATCGTGACGCGCGCCGTGCTCCACACCATCGCCGGCACCCGGCTGTTCAGGGCCCATCGGTAGCACTGATCGCGGTCGGCCGCCTCCACCACAGCTCGTACCATCGGGTGCCAGCCGGCATAGTCTTGATCAAGTTCGGACCAGGGTCGGGCCGAGGTCCAAGACTCCTCTTCCCAGGGCCTGGCCACGCAGCCCACAAAATTGATGAGTTGGCCGCCGCGCAGGTAGTACATCACCCCGTGGTTGTGCGGACCGCACCAGATGGTCGACACCACGTCCGTGCGCAGCGATTGGGGAATGCGCTCCACGGGGACCAGCACGCGCCACGCCACCTGCCCGGTGAAGACGGGCTTGTCGGCGCCCAGCACATGCTGGCGGACTACCGACTTCACGCCGTCCGCACCCACTACCAAATCGGCGCGCAGGCGCTCGCCGTTGACCAGTTCCACTTCCGCTGCCTCATGGTCTTCGTGAACCTCCCGCACGGTCGCATCCAGGCGCACGGCATCTGGCGCCACAGCGCGCAACGCTTGCACTAGCGCGTCGTGCAGGTCACGGCGGTGCATCTGGTAATAGGCCGCGCCATGCTTTTCGCGGTGCGCCTCACCCAGTGGAATGCGGTGCAGCAGTTCCCCGGAGTTGAAGCGGCGGAACTCGAAGGCCTTGGGCTTGACGCCGGCGGATTCCAGAGCAGGCTCCACGCCCACCGCCTGCAGCACCTTGACGGCATTGGCACTCATCTGAATGCCGGCACCAACCTCGCCGAGAGCCTTGGCCTGCTCGACCACGCGCACCTGGTGTCCCCGCTGAACCAGCCGGATGGCCGCCGTGAGGCCGCCGATGCCGGCACCGACGATCAGGATGTCCATGGATCTTTCCGATTGTTTCTATAAATACACTTGCATTGTATTTATGAAAACAATAGGGCTTCCAGAAGTCGCCTGGTTCGCTGGGGTACCGGTTGGTGGTGTTTGCCGTTGTGGCCTGCGTCGTTGGAGATCAATTCACGCTGCGGGCGTGTAGCCAAGCTCGTGCGACACCGCCTGCGTTACTCGGATGAGCTCCGGAGCCAGGCGTTCGATGACCGCGTCGGTCAGGCGGCTGGCCGGTCCGCGGATGGCCAGACAGCCCTCGAGCGCACCGCTGCGCCCGAAAACGCCTGCCGCTAGGGCGCGGATACCCGTGACGCACTCTTCGTTGTCCAGAGCCCAGCCCCGGTCACGGACCCGTTTGACTTCAGCGCGCAGTTTCTCGGCACTGGTGATGGTGCGCGGCGTCAGCCCGGGCAACCCCGTGACGAGCACTTCATCGAACAGTGACGGTGGGCTGAAGGCCAGCATCACCTTACCCGAAGCAGTTGTATGCAGGGCTTCTGCGTCGCCGACGTTGGCGGTCACCCGCATCGGGTGGCGGCTTTCCAGGGGCAGCGACACCACCGTCTCCGTGCCCCGGCGAACGGCGAACATAACCGTCTCTTCGCTGAACTTCCTCAGCTTTTCCATCCACGGCCGCGCCAGTTCGCTGGCCGGCACTTCGCGCAGATCGTGGCTGGCCAGCCCGATCAGGCCTGGTCCAAGTCGGTATTTCTTGGTCGCAGGGTCCTGCACCAGGAAGTCCTCGGCCGCCAAGGTGCGCAGCAATCGGTAGGCGATGACCTTATCCATGCTTAGCAGACGAGCGACGTCACTGGCGCCCAGATCGCCTGCGGCTGGCGTGAACTGCTTCAGGATGGCGAGCGCTTTGGCGACGGTCTTGCTCATGGCAGGCAGCAGATGGGCGTAAATGGGATCCTCGTCACTTTATTTGAAACGCCGGGTCAGCCCGCTGACATCCGTTCGGAATTGCACCTTCCCAAACTGAGGTTAACCCTATTTCTATTAGTGCAACATGACGTGTACATTGAGACACAGTGAGGGAGATGAACTCGCTCCGCCCCACGCCAAAACCTCGGCAGCGCGAATCCACCGCCATGAACGTCAGCACTGATCAACTCGCGCCCACTCTCGCCCAGCGCCTGTCCATGGTCGAACGCATGCTGCTCATACGGCGTGTCGAAGAGCGCCTGGGCGCCGACTTCAAGGCAGGCAAGCTGATCGCCGGCGTGCACCTCTACAGCGGTCAGGAGGCGGTCGGGGTGGGCGTGTGCGAGCACCTTGACGACAACGACTGGATCGCCAGCAATCACCGCGGGCACGGGCACTTCCTGGCCAAGGGCGGCGAGGTGCGGGCCATGATGGCCGAGATCCATGCCAAGGCCACGGGCGTGTGCAAGGGCATGGGCGGCACGATGCACGTGGCCGACCTGGGCAAGGGCATCCTGGGGGCCAACGGCATCGTCGGCGGTGGCATCAGCCTGATCTGCGGCGCGGCATATTCGCAGATGCTGCAGGGTCAGGGCCAGGTGGCCGTGGCCTTTTTCGGCGATGGCGCGTCCACCCAGGGCGTGATGAGCGAGGCGCTGAACCTCAGCGCGCTGTGGAAGCTCCCGATGATTTTCGTGTGCGAGAACAACCTGTTCTCGGAGTTCTCGCGCTCAGACACCGTGGTGGCCGGGCGCATCATGGACCGCGCGCTGGCATACGGCGTGCCCGCGGTACAGATCGACGGCAACGACATTGATGCGGTATGGCGGGCCGCTGGCCAGGCCGTGCGGCGCGCGCGGACGGGCGAAGGCCCAAGTTTCATCGAAGCCTTTACCTACCGCATGGCGGGGCATGTGGAGGCCGAGACCGGATTTCTGCAGGGCGCGCAGTACCGCAGTTCCGAAGAGGTTCAGGCCTGGGCCGCGCGAGACCCCATCGAACGCGCCTGTGCCCGACTGCTGCAGATGCCCCTGGTCACGCAGGCACAGTTGTCCGAGATCGAGGCCCGCGTGGCTGCCCAGGTAGAGGACGCCGTGCAGTTCGCCCACAACAGCCCACTGCCGCCGCCCGAACAGGCGCTCCAGTTCATGTTCGCCTGAGGATGCCCACACCATGACCAAGCGGCGCCTTATCCAGGCGATCAACGATGCCCTGGTGGAGGAGATGACGCGCGACGAGCGCGTCATCCTCTTCGGTGAGGACGTCGAGATCAGCCTCTTTGGCGATACAAGGGGACTGGCGCAACGATTCGGCCCGGCCCGCATACGAAACACGCCGATCTGCGAAGCGCTGATCACGGGCATGGCGTTGGGAGCCGCGGCCGCCGGGCACCGGGTGGGGGCTCACATGATGTTCGCCAACTTCACCTACACGGGCTTCGACTCGATCGCCAACCAGGCGGCCAAGCTGCGGTACATGACAGGCGGGCAGGCCCGGCTGCCTGTGACCTACGTGGCGGCCTATGGCGGCGGCCGCTCGATAGCTGCACACCACTCCGACACGCCCTACCCACTGCTGATGAACCTGGGCGGCATCCGCATAGCCGTCCCGTCCACGCCCGAAGACGCCAAGGGCCTGATGAAGGCCTGCATCCGAAGCGACAGCCCGTCGTTCTTTCTGGAGGCTGGGGGCCGGGGCGGCGAAATGGGCGAGGTACCGGAGGACGATTACGTCACACCCTGGGGCCAGGCCGCAGTGCGCCGCACGGGGGGCGACGTGACGTTGGTCGCCATCGGCTCCATGGTGAAGCTGGCCATGGCCGCTGCGGATGTGCTGTGCAACGAGCATGGCATCCACGCAGAGGTCATCGACCCGCGCACGCTGGTGCCGCTGGACGAGGCCTGCATCCTGACCTCGGTGGAGAAGACCGGTCGCCTGGTCCTGGTCGACGAGTCGCGCGACCGCTGCAGCGCCGCCAGCCACATCGCCGCCGTCGTCGCCGACAAGGCCTTCGGCGCGCTGCGCGCGCCCATCCGCCGGGTCACTGTGCCGGATGTCGCCATGCCCTATGCGCCCAACCTCGAGCGGCTGGTGATGCCCAGCGTCGATCGCATCGTTGCCACCGTCAAGGACCTGCCCCACCGCCGCGCCTGAAGCCATGAAAGTCAATCTCAAACTCTCCCGTGTCGGCATGAACATGGAATCTGCCACCGTCAGCGTCTGGCACAAGAGTCCCGGCGATAGCTTTCGCAAGGGCGAGCCGCTGTACGACATCGAAAGCGAGAAGGTGACCATGGAGATCGAAGCACCCTGCGATGGCAAGCTGTTGTTGATCACGGTACCGGCAGGCGGGGAGGTCAATGTCGGCGGCAACGTGTGCACCATCGATACGGAGTTGTCTGCATGAGCGCCGCGCCGCGATCACCTGGCACGGCGGCGGGCCCCCGGACCGCGGATCTGGCCGAGCGTGCGGCGCGGGTCATGCCGGGCCGGCAGAGCAACCTGCGGGCGCAGCCGGAACCTTCGGTCTTCATCGAGAGAGCGCTGGGCCAGCGCATGTGGGACGTCGACGGCAGGGAGCTGATCGACTTTGCTATCGGCATGGGCCCAGGCATCTGGGGGCATGGCAACCGGGAGTACCAGGACGCCCTGCATTCACAGCTCGAAAAGGTGTTTGTGGTGGCCTCGGGCATGCTGCAAACCGAGCCCGAGGTGCAACTGGCCGAGCGAATCGTCGAGCACGTCCCCTGCGCTGACCGCGTGCGCTTCGTCACCACCGGCTCCGAAGCCGTACAGATGGTGGTGCGCCTGGCACGCGCCTTTACCGGCAGACGCCACTTCATGCGCTTCGAAGGCCATTACCACGGCTGGCTGGACAACGTCCTGGGAGGCCGTATCAATGACGAGGTGGGCGCGCCGCCCCACGCCCTGGAGAATCCGGCCGACCCGATGCACACCGAGGGCCGCGCCGAGTTCGCGATGCGCGAGTCGTTCAAGATCCCCTGGAACGATGTCGAGGCGCTGGAGGCCCTGTTCAAGGCGCATGGCCATGACATCGCGCTCGTGCTGATGGAGGCCGTGATGACCAACGGCGGCTGCTGCATTCCGCGGCCAGGCTACCTGGAGCGCGTTCGCGAGCTGTGCACAGAGTACGGCGTGGTGTTCTGCATCGACGAGGTGATCACCGGGTTTCGAATGGGGCTCGGCGGGGCCCAGGGCCATTACGGCGTGACGCCCGATCTGGCCAGCTTTGGGAAGGCCATCGCCGGCGGCATGCCGCTGGCAGCGGTGGCTGGTCGGGCCGACATCTTCGAGCTGCTGCGCACCAACGCCGTGGTGGGCGCGGGCACCTTCAATGCCGCACCGATGAGCATGACCGCCGGCCTGACCACGATGCGCATGCTCGAGCACGACAACGGCGCCGCCTACAGACACATCGACGCCATGCAGGCCCATTTCATGGCCGAGTTCAAGCGGCTGGGCCGCAAGCACGGCCACGAGTTGCTGGTGCAAGGCGTGCGCGGCGTCTTCTGCGTTCACTTCAGCGCTTTGCCGGTGGCCTATTCGGCACGTGACCTCGCGGCACACGCGGACCGTGCTCAGTCGGCCCGCCTCAGGGCGGCACTTATCCAGGAAGGTGTCTACGCAGGACGCGGTGACCGCTACTTCGTCTCGGCCGGGCTCACGGCCCCCGATCTGGAGGAGGGGCTGGCCAGAATCGATCGTGCCCTGGCACGTATTTGACGGGTCAGGAAACGCCGATGGGCAGCTCTCCTGTGGTCACCTCCGTGTTCCGAGAACCGCCCCGCGTGCTGCAAAACGCGCAGCCGAGTGCGCCGCTGGCCCTGGTGCTTGCGTTCGACGTGAGCGTGTCCGGCACACTGGAGTTGGTCGCCACGGGCGAGGGTGGCCCGCTGGTCTACCGCTGGGCTGTCGCGCCCGGCGCCCAGACGCTGCCCGTCATTGGCCTGAAGCCTGAGCGGCCCTACCGGTTCGAGGTGTCGCTGATGGATGCTCGGGGGCAACGGTTTGTCGCCGAGCCGCAAAGCGTACAGACACCTGCACTCCCGCTGCCCAGCCTCGACTTTCCGCCGCTGCGGGTGCACCGTGCCGAGCGCGCCCGCATGGAACCGGGCCTGACGTTACTGAGCGTGCGGCGGCGCGCGCTCGGCCGCTCGCACCGCATGACGCCCGAGCAGCGCCGCTTCACCACCGAGTGGGGCCTGATCCTGGCGCTCGACGAGGATGGTGACATCGTGTGGTTCTACCGCAGCCCATCGCGCATTGCCGGGG
>CAISJH010000849.1 GCA_903885585.1 uncultured beta proteobacterium | reverse complement strand
GGGCGTGCTCGACGGCCTGGGCCTGCCCGGCAAGCTGGCCGACTGCCAGGAGAAAGACCCGGCGATGTGCGAGATCTACATCGTCGAGGGCGACTCCGCCGGCGGCTCCGCCAAGCAGGGCCGTGACCGTAAATTCCAGGCCATTCTGCCGTTGCGCGGCAAGATTCTGAACGTGGAAAAAGCGCGTTACGAAAAGCTGCTGACCAGCAACGAAATTTTGACGCTGATCACCGCGCTGGGCACCGGCATCGGCAAGGGTATGGGGGGAGATGATTTCAATGTCGACAAGCTGCGTTATCACCGCATCATCGTCATGACCGACGCTGACGTCGACGGCGCTCACATCCGCACCCTGCTGCTCACCTTCTTCTACCGCCAGATGCCCGAGCTGGTGGAGCGCGGGCACATCTACATCGCCCAGCCGCCGCTGTACAAGGTAAAGCACGGCAAGCACGAGCAATACCTCAAGGACGGGCACGAGCTGGACGCCTATCTGATGAAGGTGGCGCTCGATAGCGCCGTGGTACTGCCGTCAGGCGCCGGCGAAGGCCAGCCCACCATCAGCGGCCCCGCGCTGGAAGAACTGGCGCGTCAGTACGTGGTGGCCACCAACGTCATCCAGCGCCTGTCCAACTGGATGGACGTGGAAGCCCTGCGCGCCATCAGCGACGGCCTGGTGCTGAAGCTGGACAACGCCGCAGACGCCGAAGCCAGTGCCCTGGCGCTGCAGGGTGCGCTGCACGACGCTGAAGTGGCAGCCGAGTACGACGCGCGCACCGACAAGCACCACCTGCGCGTGAGCCGCCGCCACCACGGCAACATCAAGAGCAGCGTCATCACGGCAGACTTTGTGCACGGCGCCGATTACGAAGCTCTGGCCACCGCAGGCCTGACCTTCAAGGGACTGCTGGCTGCTGAGGCCGTGGTGAAGCGCGGCGAGGGCGAGCGCCAGAAGGAGCACAAGGTCAGCGACTTCCGTGCCGCCATGGCCTGGCTGATGGGCCAGGCCGAATCCAGCGTGGGCCGCCAGCGCTACAAGGGCCTGGGCGAGATGAATCCCTCACAGCTGTGGGAAACCACCATGGACCCCAACGTCCGTCGCCTGCTGCGCGTGCAGATCGACGATGCCATCGAAGCCGATCGTGTGTTCACCATGCTGATGGGCGACGAGGTGGAACCCCGCCGGGACTTCATCGAGACCAATGCGCTGAGGGCGGCAAATATTGACGTGTAGCCTGTAGGCCTCCCGTGGCCCGTGACATCGCCTCGGATAGGTGGGGGAGGAAGTGATCCCGATCACCGGTGACGAGGCGCCTGGGCGAATCGTGAGCCTTCTTGACCAGGGCGTTGGTCCATCTCTCGGTCCTGTCTGGTCTCTGGTCGTCGGTCAGCCAGATATCCAATTGATCGGCCCCTGGGAGGTCTGTCAGCCAGTCCTTCACCTGCGACTCGTCTGCATCTGTGAAGCGCCTGCCGCCGTGGATTCGGGTACTGGTGCCGTTCTTGAAGCTTGCGTACAGCACGCCCCCCGGCGCCAGTGCTGCCCACAGTTGGGCCAACACGCTGGGCATCTCCTCGGCAGCGATGTGAAGCAGGCTGGCACAGCACCAGATGCCTTCGTACGCGTTGACCTCGTCAACGTCGCGAAAGGACCGCACGTCCACAGCAAACCCACAGTGTGTCGAGGCGCGTGAGGCGAGTTCGGGAGAGGCGTCGAAAGCCGAAACGCGGAAACCCTTCTGCGCGAACGCCTTGGCGTCTCGTCCAGATCCGCAACCAGCGTCGAGGACCCTCGCGCCAGCGAGCAACAACGCCGCGAATCGCTCGCGGATGGGCGACATGTCAACGCCTACCGTGCTCTCAAAGAACTCGGCAGCGAACTGTCGGTAGTACCGAGTGGTGTCGTCCATCCTTGGGGCTGACTTCGAAATCGGTCAGTAATGGCTAGCGTACCAGGCGGAGTTGGTTGGTTGCCGCAGCCAGCACCGACCCTGGCGTCACGCGGTCAAAGCGTGCAACCTCTGGCGACAGCCGCCCGGCCCGGGGCACTGGCGACAACCGGCTGCTGGCCGCAGCACTCAAGCGTTTCGATACCGTCTTCGGCGTCTGCGGCCATTGACCCGGGAGTCCTGGCCGAGACTCAGCGTGATCTCTTGTATCCAGACTCTCGCTGGCTGCGTATGGCAAGGACGAAGACCGAGTCGATGTCCGGCACGTATCGGTAAAGGGCCACATAGGCACGCGACTCTTTGCCGATCAGCAGCTCTCTCTTGCCCGCTTTTGCCTTGCGCCCGATGAGCGGGCTGTGAGCAAGGATTTGAAGAGCCTGGACGATCTCTTCGATGCGTTGCGGCGTGTCCTCGATGCTGTGGGTCGCCTGATGGTCGAAGAAGCGATCAAAGTCGTCCAGCACCTCCTGGGCCAGTTCGATTCGCGTCATGGGGCCTGTCAGCGCTTGAACGAGCGCGCTGCGGGTCTTCGGGCCTTGGCGCCTTGGGCGCGGGCCTCAAGATAGGCTTTGGCGGCGTCCCATGGCACGGTCTTGCCCGTGGTGAGAACTCTCGCCCACCGTTCGTCAGCCAGACGATCGAACGCAGCATCGATTTCGACCTGTTCGACGGTCTGAGCAATTGCTTCGAGGATGAAAGCGTGAGGTGTCTTTCCTGACAGCTGGGCCGCTGCGGCCAACCGTTCCTTGAGATGTTCCTCGATGCGGATGGTGGTGGTCGACATGGGCGGCTTTTCTGTGGCGGATCTGGTGCGAATGAATGTAGCACGGATGTGCTACTTGGGAGGAGAACCCCCAATGCGCGCCGCTCAGGGTTCTACGTCACAGCACCTTGCGGTACTGCACGAATCCGCTCTTGTCGGCGATGCGGTCGTACAGCAACATGGCCTGCGCGTTGGATTCGTGGGTGAGCCACCAGACGCGTGAGGCGCCAGTCTCCGCGGCGCGGGCATAGACATGTTCGATGAGCGCGCGCCCGATGCCGGTGCCGCGCAGGTCCGGCTCAACGAACAGGTCTTGCAGGTACACGTAGTCGCCCACGGTCCAGCAACTGCGGTGCTGGATGTAGTGCACCATGCCCACCAGCCGATCGCCCTCTTCGGCCACCGCGCAGTGCATGGGCTCGGCCGCATCATGGAAGCGCGACCAGGTGGTGGCCGTGGTGGCTTCCGGGATGTCGGTCTTGTAGAAGCGCTGGTATCCCTTCCACAGGGGCAGCCACTGTGGGAAGTCGGTCTCGCGTGCCATGCGGATGTTCATGAGGGTCCCCTGTCAAGCTATGTTCGGATGGGTTCGATCCCCAAGCTTAGCCGCCCGGAAGACCGCGCTGCGTTGACCACGCGGGCCGAGGGCCTGAGACACTCACCGTCGCCGCACGCAGCATCACCCGTTAGCACCCGACAACATTCGACAGCACCCTGAGGCCCTCTGATGCCCCTCCTTCGCCGAGCCTTCACCTTCAGCCTGGCCGCCGTGGCTACCCTCCTGGCCACGGCCTGCGCCCAACTGCCGCCTGTTGGCGGGGGTGCCGTGGCCCGGCCGCCCATCGTCTTCGTGCACGGCAATGGCGACTCGGCGGCCTTGTGGCACACCACGGTGTGGCGCTGGGAGAGCAACGGGTGGCCGGCTGATCGGCTCTTTGCGGTGAACATGCCCAACCCCCAGGCGCGTGACGACGACACGCAGGAGCAGCCCGGCCGCAGCGGCAGCGCCGAGCAGCGCCGCCACCTGGCCGCCGAGGTGGACCGCGTGCTGGCCGCCACCGGCGCCCGGCAGGTGGTGCTGATGGCCAACTCGCGCGGCGGCAATGCCGTGCGCGATTGCATTGCCAACGGCGGCTGCGCCGGCAAGGTGTCGCACGCCATCCTGGGCGGCACGCCCAACCATGGCGTCTGGGCCAACCCGGGTTTTCGGCCGATGAACGAGTTCAACGGCGCCGGCCCGTTTCTCACCGCACTGAACGCGCCCAAGGGGCCGAACGGCGATGAGGTGACGCCGGGGGTGCGGTGGATGACGCTGCGCTCGGACAACAACGACAAGTTCGCGCAGCCCGATGGGGTGTGGATCGGCGCGCGCGGGACACCCACCAACGTCACGGCCGACGGGCCGGCGCTCAAGGGCGCCGAGAACGTGGTGCTGCCCGTGCGTGACCACCGGGAGGTGAGCTACCACGCCGAGGCCTTCGCCCAGGCCTGGCGCTTCGTCACCGGCACGGCCCCCGCCACCACGGCGGTGGCGCCGCAGGCGCGGGTGACGCTGGACGGCCTGGTGACGGGCTTCACGCCCGCGGGGCCTACCAACCTGCCCTTGGCCGGCGCTGAAGTCACCGTGTACGCGGTGGACCCGGCCACCGGCGCGCGCCGTGGCGAGGCGCTGCTGAAGAAGACCGTGGCCGCCGACGGCCGCTGGGGCCCGCTGGTCACCGATGCCCGCACGCCGCTGGAGTTCGAGCTCTCCTCCCCCGGCTTTGCCACCGCGCACATCTACCGCGCGCCCTTTGCACGCTCGTCCTCGCTGGTGCATCTGCGGCCCGAGCGGCTGACCGCTGCCGATGCGCAGGGCGCGGGTGCCGTGGTGCGCTTCGTGCGGCCGCGCGGCTACTTCGGCCTGCCGCGCGACGTGGTGCTGCTGGACGGCGCCACCGCGCCCGGCATCCCGCCCGGCGTGGCTGGTGTGGCCAGCAGCCAGCTGAAAGTGCCCGCAGCCGAGCCGCGTGCCGTGGCCGGCGAGTTCCGCTCCGGCGCCATTGCCGAGCGCGTCGTGGGCCGCACCTGGCCGGTGGCGGCGCAGCGGGTGACGGTGCTGGAGTTGCACGAGTGAGAGAGTCCGAACCACGAGGCCCACTTCGCTTTTCACCAGATATGACCCACGTTTCACACCCCCCTCAGCGCCTGGGCATCGCGGGCCTGGGCACCATCGGCAAGGCGCTGGCCCGTGCGCTGGATGCCGGCCAGCTGCCAGGCTTTGCGCTGGAAGCCGTTACCGCCCGCGACCCGTCAGGAGCCCGCCAATGGATGGGCGAGCACCTGTCCAGCCCGGTCGATTGCGTGGACTTCGAGGCCTTGGCCGAGCGCTGTGACTGGGTGGTGGAATGTGCCCCGTCGAAACTGCTGCGCGCCATTGGTGAACCGGCGCTGCGCCGGGGGCGCCGTCTGGTGGTGCTCAGTGCGGGCGCTTTGCTGGACGCACCCGAGCTGATCGACCTGGCGCGCGAGCACGGCGGGCAGATCGTCGTGCCCAGTGGCGCGCTCCTGGGCCTTGACGCGGTGAGTGCTGCGCGGGAAGGGACGATCCATTCAGTCACCCTGGTCACGCGCAAGCCGGTGGCGGGCTTGCTGGGCGCGCCCTTGCTCGCGGAACAGGGCATCGACATCTCGGGGATCAAGGAGCCGCTGCGGCTGTACGCGGGCGATGCCCGCGGCGCGGTGCGCGGCTTTCCAGCCAACGTCAATGTCAGCGTGGCGCTGTCGCTGGCCGGCATCGGCCCCGACCGTACTCAAGTGGAAGTCTGGGCCGACCCCACCGTGACGCGCAACACGCACAGCATCCATGTGGATGCCGACAGTGCCTCGTTCCGCATGACGATCGAGAACATCCCGTCCGCGAACCCCAAGACAGGGCGCATCACCGCCCTCAGCCTGATCGCCTGCCTGCGCAAGATGCACGCGCCGCTCAGAGTGGGTACTTGAAGCTTCAAGCGGCCGCGGTCTTCTCCCGCCACGCTCTCAGCCAGCCCAGCCCCTGGCTCGTGGCGCCGGGCGCAGTGCCGCGCGCCGGGCGGTACTCGCAGCCCACCCAGCCGTCCCAGCCACAGGCGGCACTGAGCTCGTCGATCACCTCGAACAGGTAGGGGTGGTGCAGCTCGCCCAGGTCGGGCTCATGACGCTGCGGAACCCCCGCGATCTGGATGTGGCCGACGCGGCCGGTGGGCAGGTACTGGCGCAGCTTCATGGCCACGTCGCCCTCGACGATTTGGCAGTGGTACAGGTCCATCTGCACCTTCAGGTGAGGTGAGCCGATGGCTTGCACGATGCGGTGGGCCTCGTCCTGGCGGTTGAGGAAGAAGCCGGGGATGTCGCGCGGGTTGATGGGCTCGATGAGCAGGGTGCGCCCGGCGGCCTGGGCTTGCTGCGCGGCCCAGGCCAGGTTGTCTTCGTAGGTGCGCTGCAGCTCGGTGCGGTCGGCCCCGGGCGGGACGAGCCCGGCCATCACGTGGATGCGCGAGCAATTCAGGGTCTGGGCGTAGTCCAGCGCGCGCTGCAGCCCGGCGCGGAACTCGGCTTGCCGCCCAGGCAGGCAGGCCAGGCCGCGCTCGCCGGCGTTCCAGTCGCCCGGCGGGGCGTTGAACAGCACCTGCTGCAGGCCGTGGTCGGCCAGTTGGCGGGCCAGTTCAGGCGCGGTGAAGTCGTAGGGGAACAGGTACTCCACGGCGGTGAAGCCGTCCGCTGCGGCGGCGGCAAAGCGGTCCAGGAACGGGTGCTCGTTGTAGAGCATGGACAGGTTGGCGGCGAAGCGGGGCATGGGCGGTCCTCAACGTTTCTGGAGATCGTATGCCATCGCGTTCGGGGCGTTTCCAGCCGTTGCCCAACGAGCTGGCTGTGACGGTTGTTTCTTCGGAGATCGAAGGGTGGTCAGTGCTGCTGCAGCCTTCGAACCCCTGCTGCCTATACTGGCTCAAGCCGACCGCCCTACGCTTCATTCAGTGTGCCGGCACCTCCCATGCCCATCACACCCGACAACCGGCCTGACGATGCCGCCCTGGCCACGCGCCGCAGCATCCGCCTGATGGTGCTGGCCATGTTGGCATTCACGTTGAACGACACCTTGGTGAAGCTGGCCAGCGAGACCATGCCCACCGGGCAGCTCATCTTCCTGCGCGGGGTGCTGGCCACCGTTTTCGTGCTGGTGGCGGTGCGCCTGGGTGGGGCCACGCTGCAGCCGCGCCGGCTGGTCACGGGCTGGGTGGCGGCGCGGGCGGTGATTGACGCGTTTGCCACGCTGGTGTTTCTGGTGTCGCTGTTCCACCTGCCGCTGGCCACGGCCACGGCCATCAACATGGCCACGCCGCTGGTGATTGCCGCGATGGCGGCCTGGTGGCTCGGTGAACGAGTGCCCCTGGCGCGCTGGTGCGTGATCGGCGTTGGTTTTGGGGGTGTGCTGCTCGTGATACAGCCGGGACCGGATGGCTTCAACGTCTGGGCCTGGCTGTGTCTGGCCGGCACGTTGCTGACTGCGGCGCGCGACACCATCACCCGCCGCATTCCGCCGGACATGCCCTCGATCGGCATCACTCTGGCCACGGCCCTGGCGGTGACTCTGCTGGCGTTGGCCATGGCCGTCTTCGAGGGATGGCAGCCCATGGTCTGGCGCGAGTGGGCGCTGTTGACGGGGGCCGCGGCCTTCCTGGCCGCTGGCTACCAGCTCATCATCCGTGCCACGCGCAGCGGCGACCTGTCGGCAGTGGCGCCGTTTCGCTATGTCTGCCTCCTGACCGCCGTGGTGCTGGGCTGGGTCTTCTGGGGCCACGTGCCCAACGCCCTGGCCTGGGTGGGCATTGCGCTGGTCATCGGCGCAGGTTTGGTGCTGCTGCGACAAGGCAGGTCTGGGCGCTAGCGTCCAGAGCGGCGCCATGGCCACTCATGAAGTGCCGGGCCAGGCGGACTGGGCTTATCGCTGAAGCCTAGGCAGCGGGCCTCACCACCGCCCGCGGTGCGTGACGATGCCGTACCAGAGCGCGCCCATCTCGCGGCCCATGCTGGTCTGGCCGGCGCGAGCGGTGGCGTTGGCGGCCAGGTGCACCATGACGAGTTTCTGCTCGGGGTCCACGTAGATCGCTTGGCCATACACGCCCAGCAGCGCGAAGCGGCGCTTCTGGCCCGGAAACGTCCAGACCTGGTAGCCGTAGCCGTAATAGGGCGTGGCCTTGCGCGGAGCGAAGGCCTCGGGGTGGCGCTTCCAGTCGGTGGCTTCCAGCAGGAAATCCTGCGGCAACAGCGGGCCGAGTTGGGGTTTGTCGGGCCGCACGCCGTCGTGCGCCAGCAGCACCCCCAGGCGGGCCCAGTCGCGCGCGGTGGCGTTCAGGTTGCCGCCGGCGCGCTCCAGGCCGTCGGCCCCGGCGCGCCACAGTGCCGAGGTCTCCGCCCCCAGGGGTTGCCACAGGCGCGGCTCCAGCCACTGGCTCAGCGTCTGGCCGGTGGCCCCGCGCAGCACCAGGGCCAGCATGTCGGTCTCGGCGCTGGCGTAGTTGAAGACGGCGCCGGCGGGGTGGGCGCGCTCGGTGATCACGCGCGCGCCCGCTGCTGCGCCGCCACGGAAGGCGGCTGCGCCATAGCGTGCGAGATCGTCCTTGCCGTCGTAGCGCTCTTCGAAGCGAGCGCCCGAGGCCATGCGCAACAACTGCCGCACCGTCGTCTCGCCGTACAGCGTGCCCGCCAGGGCGGGCGCGTGGCGGTCGGCCCGGTCGTCCAGCGCGAGCTTGCCTTCCTGGGCGGCCATGCCGATGGCCAGCGCCGTGACGGTCTTCGCGATCGAGTTGGACAGGAAGCGGTGCGAGGCAGTGCGGTCGTACTGGTAGCGCTCTACCTCCAGCACGCCATTGCGCACGACCAGCAGCGCCATCACCCGCTGGCGGGCCAGGTAGTCGTCGATGGTCAGGCCCGTTTCGGAGCCGATGCCCCAGCGGTAGTCCGGCGGCTGGGGCGCAGCAGGCAGCGGCATGGGCTCGGCACTCGGGCGTATGGTGTTGGCCTGGCCGCCGAACAGGCCCGGAATCTCACCCTGGTGCGTGAACGAGCCGACGCGGACGCACTCGTCGAAGAACCACCGACTCGGCGTACCCACGGGGTAGCCGCGGTCCTTGCACAGGGCCTGCTCGTCGGGTGCGGCGAGAGTGGTTGTGCCCGTGCAGACGAGCAGGCCGCCCAACGCCGCCATAGCGGCGGCTCTCAGGAGCGTGAGGCCTTCTATCTGCGTGGCCCATCTCGCCCGCAGGCTCACCGGTCTTGGGTAGGCAAGGGATCGCTGCATTTCAGGTGCTCCGCAAAGGGCCCGGCGTGGGCCGCCCCGCATTCTTGCGCGCTCTCCCACGGCACCACTCAGGCAAACAGGACCGGTCCTTGCTTGGACAGCCATGCACACCACAATCCCTCATCAACCCAATTCACTGCCGCAAGGATCACCCATGACCCACTCCCGCCGCCACGTCCTGGCCCAACTTGCAGGCTCGACCCTGGGCGCCCTGCCCTGGGCCGCACAGGCCCAGACAGGCGGGCGGCCCATCCGCCTGATGGTGGGCTACACGCCCGGGGGGCCCAACGACATCCTGGCGCGCATCATTGCGCCCAAGCTGGCCGAGAGCCTGAAGCAGACCGTGGTGGTAGAGAACAAGCCCGGCGCGGCGGGCAACCTGGCTTCCATCGAGGTGGCGCGCTCCCCAGGCGATGGCCTGACACTGCTGTTGGGCTCGGCCGGGCCGAACGCCATCAGCCCGGCGGTCTACCCCAACTTCCCGTTTGATCCGGTGAAGGACATCGCCCCGGTCAGCATGGTGGCGCAGGTGCCCAGCGTGCTGGCGGTGCGTGCCAACCTGGAGGTGAAGTCCGTGGCCGAACTGGTGAAGCTGGCCCGCGCCCAGCCCGGCAGGCTGACCTTTGCGTCCTCGGGCAGCGGCAGCACGCTGCACCTGGCCGGAGAACTCTTCAAGCAGCAGGCGCGCGTGTTCATCCTGCACATCCCCTACCGCGGCACGGTGCCGGCGGCGCAGGACGTGGCCGCGGGCAACGTGGACATGATCTTCGGCGCCCTGCCCAGCGTGATGCCGCTGGTGCGCGCGGGCAAGCTGCGTGCGCTGGCCGTGACCACGCCGCGGCGCTCGGCTGCTTTTGGTGACCTGCCCACCATCGCCGAGGCCGGCGTAGGTCTTGGCCTGGAGAAATACGACGTCTCGCCCTGGTTCGGTGTGTTCGCGCCGGGCGCCACACCGCCCGAGGTGCAGGAGCGCTACAGCGCGGCGGT
>CAISJH010000848.1 GCA_903885585.1 uncultured beta proteobacterium | reverse complement strand
GGGCGTGCTGACGCACTGGCGCAGCGCCCTGGAAGCCATCGGCTACCTCGACCCGGCGGCGCCCAAGAAGCTGCTGCCGCGCCTGAACCAGCTCGCCAACCGCCTCACACTGACCCGGCAGGAGGTGCACATCTTGCGCGGGGTGGCCCGTGCCATGTTGGAGGCGGGGCAGGGGCGTGGAATGGGCGGCGCCGCACCAACGCGCACCGCGCTGGGGTCGGCGTCGGGGTCGCTTGACGAACCGCCTGCACGCCTGGCCGGCGACGACTAAACTTTGTGCCCCTCGGGCTTGTCAGCCCCTGCGCCAGCACCCGTCATCAACCGCTCCCACCCATGTTCCAGCGCCTGCGAGAAGACATCGCCTGCATCCGCGAGCGCGACCCTGCAGCCCGGTCCACCTGGGAGGTTCTGACCTGCTACCCCGGCCTGCATGCGGTGGTCATCCATCGCTGGGCGCACGCTTGCTGGCGGCGCGGCTTGCGCTGGCTCGCCCGCTTTTTGTCTCACCTGGGCAGGTTCTGCACGGGCATCGAGATCCACCCGGGCGCCACCCTGGGCAGGCGCGTCTTCATCGATCACGGCATGGGCGTGGTCATCGGCGAGACGGCTGAAGTGGGGGATGAGTGCACCATCTACCAGGGCGTGACGCTTGGTGGCACGTCGTTGAGCAAAGGCGCCAAGCGCCATCCCACGCTGGGGCGGGGCGTCATCATCAGTGCGGGCGCGAAGGTCCTGGGCAGCTTCACCGTGGGCGACGGGGCCCGCGTGGGCAGCAATGCGGTGGTGCTTCAACCCGTGCCGCCCGGGGCCACGGCGGTGGGCATCCCGGCTCGCATCCTGCAGGCATCAGCCCAGGTGGAGCGCGAGGCCGCCGCAGCACGCATGGGCTTCTCTGCCTACGGCGTCACCCAGGGTGATGATCCGGTGGCGCTGGCCATGAAGGGGCTGATCGATCACGCGGCTGGGCACGAGCACCAGATCGCTCTGCTGTGGAAGGCCATCGAACAGCTCTCCAGCACGCCTCAGACACCCGCCGGGACGGGATCTGTGCTGCCTCAGGACGCCCAGACGGGCGAGCACTTCGACGCGGAGCGTCTGAATCGATTGGTGAAGTGAAACCGCGGAAGGTTCGGCCTCGGACGTGAGGCCGCGGCTGTGAATCCGCGGATCTGTGTAGCGGATTTACGGCCGTTGGGGCCCGCCTGCCTCAGCGTGGCGGCCGCACGGCTGACTTTGGCCGGAAGGCCTTGCACACCGTGTCGTCAGTTTCCAGGTACGGACCACCGATGAGGTCGATGCAATAGGGGACTGCCGCGAAGATGCCGTGCACGGGCGGAGAAGCCTGGGGCAGGCCTTGCAGGGTCTCGGCGATCGACTTCGGTTGCCCCGGCAGGTTGATGATCAGGGCCTGCTTGCGCACCACGGCCACCTGGCGAGACAGGATGGCCGTGGGCACGAACTGCAGGCTGATTTGCCGCATCTGCTCGCCAAAGCCGGGCATCACCTTGTCGGCCACCGCCAGCGTGGCTTCCGGGGTCACGTCTCTCAGCGCCGGCCCGGTACCGCCTGTGGTCAATACGAGGTGGCAGCCTTCGGCGTCCACCAGGTCTGTCAGCGTGGCTTCAATGCCGGCCTGCTCGTCGGGGATCAGCCGCGTGACCCATTCAACGGGATTCCTCAGCGCAGCGCCCAGCCAGCCCTGCAGCGCGGGGATGCCCTTGTCCTCGTAGACGCCACTGGATGCGCGGTCGCTGATGGAGACGAGTCCGATGCGTACGGTGTCGTGCGTGCTCATGTCGCTGTGGTTGCGCTGGTGGTGTTCGTCAGGTGGGTCTTGATGAACTGGAACAGGTCTCGGTAGTGGCGCCCTTGACGCACCGCTGCACCTGCACCTGCATCGGGCCGGGCCTCGATGCGGGCTTGGCGGATCAGGGCCCGCAGCGGCTGGGCTTCGGTGTCCGGGTGCTCGGCCATCCAACGGGTCAGCGCCGTGTCGTCGGCAAGCAGTTCCTCCCGCCAGCGCTCGGCCTGGTGCAAAGCCAGCGCGTCTTGCGCGCCGCCCAGCTTGAAGTTAGCCACCGCCTCCTGCAGCGGCCCGGGGTCCACCTGGCGCATGAGCTTGCCGATGAACTGGATCTGGCGCCGCCGGCCTTCGTGTGAGCGGGTGCGGTGAAGCTCCTTGATCGCTTCGCGCAGGCTCTCGGGCAACTCCAGCGCCTTCAGGCGCGAGCTTGGCAGGGCGGCCAGGTCGTCCCCCAGTGTTTGTAGTGCATGCGACTCCCGCTTGCGCTGGGACTTGCTGGGGCGGCCATCCTCATCAAAGGCGGCATCGGCTTCTTGCGCGGGCGATCGGCCTGGGGCAGGGCGTCTGGACATGCGGGGCATGATAATCGTCGCGGTGTTGGCGTTCGCCGCCTCGCCCACTTCCCCGCCCCGGCGTGACACGCCCGCCTCCTTGGCATTCGTGCCCCGTGGGGCCTTGACGCAGCTTGCTTCGCACCCAACTTTGCCCCTATGTCCCAACAGAACCACACCACCGATCGGGGCTTCGCCTACTCGTTGCCCCAGTTCCAGCAGATCGTTGAGGACGTGCTGGCCATGGCAACGCGTCTGGGTGCCACCGACGCAGGGGCGGAGGTGTCCGAAG
>CAISJH010000847.1 GCA_903885585.1 uncultured beta proteobacterium | reverse complement strand
GCCCTGGTGTGGTTGCCGGGGGTGAGCCAGGGCTGGATGTGGCTGGTGGGGCTGTTGTTCGTGGCCGTGGTCTGGGCCCAGCCCCGAGGTCTGGCGGGTGTTGTCGGCGACGGCCTCACAGCCGCCCGGCAGGGCCGCTCCACGGACTTCTGGCCAGCGCTGATGGCCCGGCTCGCCGCGGGGATCGTGACCCTGTCGGGCGGCTTGGGCTTGCTGGAGATGGGCTATCACCTCCCGCTGGCGGACACGCTTGGCCCCCAGGTTCAGCTGCTGGGCGTGGTGCTGCGCGTGGACCGGGTGGACAGTTGGGTGGGTTGCGCCGTGATGTTGGTCCTGGGAGGGGTGTTGTGGTGGGCCATGCGCCGGCCACAGTCGGAGGCAGCCTTGGTGGGCTCCCCATGACCCGCGCCAAGCCTCTTCTGGCCTTGCGTGGTGTGCATCACCACTTTGGGCGGGTGCAGGTGCTCCAGGGCGTCGATCTGGAGGTCCACGCCGGCGAGGTGCTGGCCCTGATCGGCCCCAATGGCGCAGGCAAGAGCACGCTGTTTGACGTGATCAGCGGCCGTGTGCGCCCGAGCGCCGGCCAGGTCTGGTTGCAGGGGCGCAGGGTGGATGGCGCGCCGCCGCACGAGCTGCGCCGGCTGGGTCTGGCCCGCGGCTTTCAGGGCAGCCGCCTGTTTGACCGCCTCAGCGTGGATGAGCATCTGCGGCTGGCCATGGTGGCGCATCAGGGTCTTGCGCAGGCGCGCTGGTGGCACCGCGACGCTTCACCCCAGGGGCTTCAGGCAGCGGCAGACCGGTTGCTGGAGTCCCTGGGGCTGGCAGGTCTGGGGGAAAGCCTGGCCGCCACGCTGGGACCCTCGCAACGGCGCCGCCTGGAGCTGGCGCTGCTGCTGGCTGCACCCGCCACGCTCCTGCTGCTGGACGAGCCGACGGCGGGCATGGCGCCCGCAGAGACGGCGGCCTTTGTCAGCGGGCTGCGCAGGTGGAGCCAGGGGCGAACGGTGTTGATGGTGGAGCACGACATGGACGTGGTCTTCGGTCTGGCAGACCGTGTGGCCGTGCTGGCAGAGGGGCGCCTGCTGAGCGTGGGGCGACCCGAGGCGGTGCGACAGGATGCCCAGGTACGCCAGGCTTATCTGGGCGTCTTTGAGGGGTTGCCTGGGAAGACTCATGCTCAGGAGCCGCGATGCTGATCGTGCAAGGGATGAGCGTGCACCGTGCCGGGCGTGCGGTGCTGGAAGGCGTGAGCTTTCAGGTGGCGCCCGGCGAGCTGGTGGCGCTGCTCGGGCGCAACGGGTCAGGGCGCACGACGCTGCTGGAAGCCTTGATGGGGCTGCTGCCCTGGCACGGGCAGGTGTGCTGGCGGGGTGGCTCGCTTGCAGGGCTGGCACCGCACGCCGTGGCCCGCCTGGGCGTGGGCCATGTGCCGGAGGGCCGCGGCCTCTTTTCAGACCTCAGCGTGGAGGACAACCTTCGCCTGGGCGAGCGGCCTGGCAGGGGGCAAAGGGCTTTGGGGCTGGCGGGAGCCTGGGCCTTGTTTCCCCAGCTGCGCGAGCGCAGGCAGGTAGCCGCTGGATTGCTCTCCGGTGGTGAGCAGCAGATGCTGGCGCTGGCCCGAGCGCTGGTGCCCGGGCCGGAACTGTTGTTGATCGATGAGCCGACCGAGGGTTTGTCGCCCCAGGCCGCACAGGCGGTGATCCAGACCCTGCAAGGGCTGAAGGCGCAGGGGGTGGCCATGCTGGTGGCCGAGCAGAAGACCGCTGTGGCCCTGCATTGCGCCGACCGGGCGCTGGTGTTGCGCCAGGGTCACGTGGCCTTCGACGGACCGCCCCGAGACGCCGGCCCCCTGCCCCCGGATGTTGAGGGGTTGGCGGGTTCTGACGCCGCCAGCGCCCCCTAGAATCGAACGACCGTTCTATTTGGTGTGGTGTCACCGCTTCCAGGCTGGTGCAGGCCGCATTGCAATCCACCAGGAGAAGGCCCCATGGGTGCGAGATATGAAGTACGCGGCGATGTCGCCATCGTCACGTTGGACAACCCCCCGGTCAACGGCCTCGGTCTGGAGACCCGCCAGGGCGTGGCCGTTGGCGTGGAGCGCGGCTGGGCGGATGCGGCGGTGAAGGCCATCGTCATCACCGGGGCCGGCAAGGCCTTCTCGGGCGGTGCCGACATCCGCGAGTTCGGCTCGCCCAAGGCCGTGGCTGAACCCAACCTGCTGTCGCTGATCAAGCTGTTGGAATCGTCGCCCAAGCCGGTGATCGCGGCCCTGCACACGGTGTGCATGGGCGGCGGGCTGGAACTGGCGCTGGGCTGCCATTACCGCGTGGCAGCGCCCGGCACCAACATCGCTTTGCCCGAGGTGAAGATCGGCCTCATCCCCGGCGCCGGCGGCACGCAGCGCCTGCCGCGCGTGCTGGGCGTGGAGACCGCGCTGAACATGATCGTGGGCGGTGACCCGGTGAAGAGTGAAGTCCTGGCGGGCCTGCCGGGCCAGTTGCTGATCGATCGCATGATCGACGCCGACCTGCTGGACGGCGCCTGCGCCTTCGCCCGCGAAGTGGCCGATGTGCGGCCGCTCAAGCGCGTGCGGGACCTGCCCTGCCAGCACCCCAATGCGGATGCCTACTTCCAGTTCGCGCGCAACACCGCCAAGGCGGTGGCCAAGAACTTCCCCGCGCCTGTGAAGTGCGTGGACGCCGTGGAGGCTGCCGTCAAGCGCAAGTTCGACGACGGCATGGTCTACGAGCGCGAGATCTTCCTCGCGCTGATGCTCACGCCCGAGTGCAAGGCGCTGCGCCACGCCTTCTTTGGCGAACGTGCCGCCAGCAAGATCCCGGACGTGCCCGACAACACGCCCGTGCGCCCCATCACCCGGGTGGCCGTCATCGGTGCCGGCACCATGGGCGGCGGCATCAGCATGAACTTCATCAACGCTGGCGTGCCGGTGACGATCCTGGAAACCAAGCAGGAAGCGCTGGACCGGGGCGTGGCCACCATCCGCAAGAATTACGAGGCGCAGGTCAAGAAGGGCAAGCTGAAGGCAGACAAGTACGAGCAGCGCATGGCCTTGCTGTCCACCACGCTGAACTACGCCGACATTGCCCAGGCCGACCTGGTCATCGAGGCGGTGTTCGAGGAGATCGGCGTCAAGGAGGCGGTGTTCAAGCAACTCGATGCGATCGCCAAACCGGGTGCGATCCTGGCCTCCAACACCTCGACGCTAGACGTTGACAAGATCGCGAACTTCACGCGGCGCCCGCAAGACGTGGTCGGCATGCACTTCTTCAGCCCGGCCAACGTGATGCGCTTGCTCGAGGTGGTGCGTGGCAAGGCCACTGCGAAAGACGTGCTCGCCACGGTGATGGCCGTTGCCAAGAAGATCAAGAAGACCGCGGTGGTTTCCGGGGTCTGCGATGGCTTCATCGGCAACCGGATGATCGAGCAGTACAGCCGCCAGGCGGGCTTCCTGCTTGACGAAGGCTGCACGCCGGCCCAGGTTGACCGGGCGGTCGAGAAGTTCGGTTTCGCGATGGGCCCATTCCGCATGGGCGACCTGGCTGGCAACGACATCGGCTGGGCGATCCGCAAGCGCCGTGCAGCCGAGCACGCCAACCTGAAGTACAGCAAGACCGCGGACCTGTTGTGCGAGCTGGGACGCTACGGCCAGAAGACTGGCGCCGGCTGGTACGACTACCTGCCCGGCAAGCGCGACGCGATCCCTTCGG
>CAISJH010000846.1 GCA_903885585.1 uncultured beta proteobacterium | reverse complement strand
TCGGGTCCTGCGTGCAGACGCCCACCGGGCAGGTGTTGGAGTGGCACTGCCGCACCATGATGCAGCCCATGGCGATCAGGCTGGTGGTGCCGATGCCGAATTCCTCGGCGCCCAGCATGGCGGCGACCACGATGTCGCGGCCGGTCTTGAGGCCGCCGTCGGTCCTGAGCTTGACCCGGTGGCGCAGGCGGTTGAGCGTCAACACCTGATGCGCCTCGGAGAGGCCGAGCTCCCAGGGCAGGCCGGCGAACTTGATGGAGGTCTGAGGGGAAGCGCCGGTGCCGCCGACATTGCCCGAAATCAGGATGGTGTCGGCCTTCGCCTTGGCGACGCCCGCCGTGACGGTGCCTATCCCTGAGCGGCTGACCAGCTTCACCGTGACGCGCGCCTCGGGATTGATCTGCTTGAGGTCGTAGATCAGCTGCGCCAGGTCTTCGATGGAGTAGATGTCGTGGTGCGGCGGCGGGCTGATCAGGCCCACGCCCGGCACCGAGTAGCGCAGGAAGCCGATGTAGTCCGACACCTTGCCGCCAGGCAGCTGGCCGCCCTCGCCCGGCTTGGCGCCCTGGGCCATCTTGATCTGGATCTGGTCGGCGCTGACCAGGTATTCGGTGGTGACACCAAAACGCCCCGAGGCCACCTGCTTGATCTTGCTGCGCAGGCTGTCGCCTTCCTGCATCACGTAATCGGCCTCGATCACCTTGGCGCCGATGACGTCGCTGACCTTGGTGCCGGCAGTGACCTTGATGCCCTTCAACTCGTTGCGGTAGCGCGCCGGATCTTCGCCGCCCTCGCCCGTGTTGCTCTTGCCGCAGATGCGATTCATGGCAATGGCCAGGGTGGAATGCGCCTCGGTGGAAATCGAGCCCAGTGACATGGCGCCCGTGGCGAAGCGCTTGACGATGTCGGCCGCCGACTCCACTTCTTCCAGCGGGATGGCCTTGGCCGGGTCGACCTTGAACTCGAACAGGCCGCGCAGCGTCATGTGGCGGCGGCTCTGGTCGTTGATGAGCTGCGCGTATTCCTTGTAGGTGTCGAACTTGCCGGCGCGCGTGCTGTGCTGCAGCTTGGCGATGGCGTCGGGCGTCCACATGTGCTCTTCGCCCCGCACTCGCCAGGCGTACTCACCGCCGGCGTCCAGCATGCGCGCCAGGATGGGATCGTCACCAAAGGCGGCCTCGTGCATGCGCAGCGCCTCCTCGGCCACGTCGAACACGCCAATGCCGCCCACCTGGCTGGCCGTGCCGCGGAAGTACTGCTCGACGAAGCCCTTCTCCAGGCCGATGGCCTCGAAGAGCTGCGCGCCGCAGTAGGACATGTAGGTGCTCACGCCCATCTTGGACATGATCTTGGACAGGCCCTTGCCGATAGCCTTGACGTAGTTGTAGATGGCCTTGTCGGCTGACAACTCGCCCGGCAGGCCGGCGTGCAGGGAGGCCAGGGTTTCCATGGCCAGGTAGGGGTGCACGGCTTCAGCGCCATAACCCGCCAGCACCGCGAAGTGGTGCACCTCGCGCGCCGAGCCCGTCTCCACCACCAGGCCCGCGGTGGTGCGCAGACCCTCGCGCACCAGATGGTGATGGATGGCCGACAGCGCCAGCAGCGCGGGGATCGCCACCTGGGTGCGGCTCATGTGCCGGTCGGTGATGATCAGGATGTTGTGGCCGCCCTTGATGGCGTCCACCGTCTCGGCGCACAGCGAGGCCAGCTTGGCCTCCACGCCTTCGTGACCCCAGGCGGCCGGGTAGGTGATGTCGAGTTCGTGCGAGCGGAATTTCGCGCCCGTGTACTGCTCGATCGAGCGCAGGCGGGCCATGTCCTCGAAATCGAGGACGGGCTGGGTCACCTCCAGGCGCATCGGCGGGTTCACCGCGTTGATGTCCAGCAGGTTGGGCTTCGGGCCGATGAAGCTGTTGAGCGACATCACGATGGCCTCGCGGATCGGGTCGATCGGCGGGTTCGTCACCTGGGCGAACAACTGCTTGAAGTAGTTGTACAGCGGCTTGTTCTTGTCCGACAGCACGGCCAGGGGCGAGTCGTTGCCCATGGAGCCGATACCTTCTTCGCCGTTGGCGGCCATCGGGCTCATCAGGAACTTCAGGTCTTCCTGGGTGTAGCCGAAGGCCTGCTGACGGTCGAGCAGGGTTTCGTCGAAGGTGCCAGGGCCGGCGTGGGTACCGGCCGGCACTTCGATGGCGTCGAGCTTGACGCGCACGTTCTCGATCCACTGACGGTAGGGCCGGGCGCTGGCGAACTGGTTCTTCAGTTCTTCGTCGTCCACGATGCGGCCCTGCTCGAAGTCGATCAGGAACATCTTGCCCGGCTGCAGGCGCCACTTCTTGACGATGCGGTTCTGAGGGATGGGCAGCACGCCGGACTCGGAAGCCATCACCACCAGGTCGTCGTCAGTCACGCAGTAGCGCGCGGGGCGCAGGCCGTTGCGGTCCAGCGTCGCGCCGATCTGATTGCCGTCGGTGAAGACCATGGCCGCCGGGCCGTCCCAGGGCTCGATCATCGCGGCGTGGTACTCGTAGAACGCGCGGC
>CAISJH010000845.1 GCA_903885585.1 uncultured beta proteobacterium | reverse complement strand
CCAGACCTGCCGCGCGCGGGCCCAGCAGTTCCTCCGGCCCCCACAGGCGCAGCACCAGGTCCTTGAAGACCAGTGCCAGCGCGAAGGTGGCCAGCAACTGGAAGAGTTCGGGCGCGTGGTAGATGCGCCGCAGCAGCAGCACCTCCACCAGCGCGCCGATCAGCCCCACGGCCACAGCGGCCAGCAGCAGCGCCGGCCAGAACCCGATCACCCCGCCCAGCCGCTCCACCAGGGTGTAGGCGATGTAGATGCCCACCATGTAGAAGGAACCGTGGGCGAAGTTGACGATGCGGGTGACGCCAAAGATCAGCGACAGCCCCGCCGCCACCAGGAACAGCGACGACGCCCCGGCCAGGCCGTTGAGCAATTGGACAAGCAGGCTGGACAGGGTCATGGGCGTCGCAGGGGCGGGGGGCGGGCGGGTGGGGTGGCTCGGGTCCGGTTCAGGGGCCGATCAGTTGGCCGGGCGCAGCTTGCGTACCTCGGCCGCATTGGGCAGGTAGTTGGCGCCGTCCAGGTAGCGGTAGTCCACCATCACGCCCTTGCCCCCTTCGTTCTTGGTGCGGCCGACGAAGGCGCCCAGCGTGGACTGGTTGTCCTCGGCACGGTAGGTGATGCGGCCGAAGGGTGTGTCCACCTGCAGGCCGCGGAAGGCAGCCACCAGCTTGTCAGTCTCGGTGCCACCGGCCTTGGCGACGCCTGCGGCCACCGAGCGGATCAGCGCATAGCCCACCACCGAGCCCAGGCGCGGGTAGTCGTTGAACCGCTTCTGGTAGGCCGCCAGGAAGGTGCGGTGCTCGGGCGTGTTGATGCCGTTCCAGGGGTAGCCTGTGACGATCCAGCCGTTGGGCGTTTCGTCCTTCAGCGGGTCCAGGTACTCGGGTTCGCCAGTGAGCAGACTCACCACTTCCCGGCCCTTGAAGAGCTCACGGGTGTTGCCTTCGCGCACGAAGCGCGAGAGGTCCGCGCCGAACAGCACGTTGAAGATGGCATCGGGCTTGGAGTCCAGCAAGGCCTGCACCACCGGGCCGGCTTCCACGCGTCCCAGCGGCGGTGCCTGCTCGGCGACAAACTCCACATCGGGCTGGGCCGCCTTGAGCAGCTGCTTGAAGCTGGCAATCGCCGACTGGCCGTACTCGTAGTTGGGGTAGACGATGGCCCAGCGCTTCTTCTTCAGCTTGGCTGCCTCGGGCACCAGCATGGCCACCTGCATGTAGGTGCTGGGGCGCAGGCGGTAGGTGTACGCGTTGCCGTTGGCCCAGACGATCTTGTCGGTGAGCGGCTCACCGGCCAGGAAGAACACCTTCTTCTGCTTGGCAAAGTCGGTCAGTGCCAGGCCGATGTGCGACAGGAAGGTGCCCGTCAGCACGTCGATCTTCTCGCGTGACAGCAGCTCCTCGGCCACGCGCACGGCGTCACCGGGGTTGGCGTTGTCGTCCCGCGTGATGAGCTCGAACTTCTTGCCGCCCACGCCGCCGGCGGCGTTGATCTCTTCCACGGCCAGCTCCATGCCCTTCTTGTAGGGCTCCAGGAAGGCAGGTTGCGCCTTGTAGCTGTTGACTTCGCCGATCTTGATCACGCCCTGGGCGTGCACCGGCAGGGCGGCAGCGGCCACCAGGCTGGCGGCGGCGATCAGATGTCTTCTCTTCATGGGGCAGTCTCCTTCAGGAGTGGGGGTGGAAAAGCGTGAAATCTTCCGGGGCTTGGCGGCTCAGCGCAACCCGTCGGTACCCTTGATCTCGTGCACCTGCAGGCCGCCGATGCGCGGCAGTGGACGCCCGCTGTCGGTGACTACCACGGCCACGACGATCTCATGGGCGCGCGGTGCATCCGCGATGCGCGCTTCCATGGCGTCGAAGTGGCTGCGCACGAAGGCGGCGTCCTTGTGGCCCAGCGGCACGTCCACCGCGGTGCCCATGCCGCCTTGCTTCTTGGCCGAGGGTACGAGGGCGGCGCCTTTGCTGACCGCGGCGCGCAAGGGTGCGCCCAGCTTGGGGTGCAGGAGGGCGGCGGCGTGCTCCAGCTCGCCAGCCTCGCCCACGATGGCGGCCTTGCCATAGCTATGGGCCTGTTCCGGCGCAATGCCCAGGGCCTGCACGCAGCGCTGGCCCAGCAGGCCGCCGAGCTCCTCGCCGATGGCAATCAGCTCGTCCAGGCTTTCCACGTAGCGGCCGGCGCAGGGGTTGTGGATGACAGCCATGGCCAGCGCGCGCCGCGTGGGCGGCTGGACCTCACGGTCCATCTCGCGGTGCGTTTCGTCGATCTGCACGACAAGCTTGCGGATCTGGGCGGGCATGGGGGTCCTTTCGGTCGGATCGTGTCGGGTATGGGGGCGGGCTGGTCCGGGTTCGTTCGGCCTGCTGCCTCAGCGCTGCCCATCCCACTTGGCGATGTCGGCAGCCTTCAGGCCACCCACCCGGGCGTGGATGCGAGCGCCTGTGCTCATGGCCAGCACCACCACCATCTCGTGCGAGCGGGGGGCGTCGGCCACGCGGAACTCCAGTGCGTCAAAGTGGCTGCGCACGTAGGAGGCGTTGATGTTCGTCAGCGGGATGTCCAGCGTGGCACCGGGGCCGGCCACTTTCTTGGTGCTGGGCACGATAGCCAGGGCGTTGCCCGACTGCCCGCCGGCCGACTGCCCGGCCTTGTAGGCCGCAGCGTCGCCCTTCCAGCCCAGCAGCTCACGCATCGCGTAGCCGCCGGGTACATGCCACAGCGCACCATGCTCGAGTTCACCGGCTTCGCCGATGAGCGCGCCCTTGCCGTAGCCCTGGATGCGCTCTGGCCCCACCTGCATGGCGGCCAGCAGTTGCTGGGCGAGCCTCAGGCCCAGGGGCGACAACGCGTCCATCAGGGGCAGGATGTCCTCCACGTAGCGCCCGGCGTAGGGGTTCTTCAGCACGCAGCCGATGGCCCCGCGCCGCAGCGGTTGCGTCGCCACGGGCCCGCCTTCGTGGAAGATGTCTTCAACCTGGGTGACGAT
>CAISJH010000844.1 GCA_903885585.1 uncultured beta proteobacterium | reverse complement strand
CGGGTCCGCCGCAAGGCGGGCCCGGCACTCGCGAGCCCGGATACCGGCCTGATGCACGGGTGGCTGATGTCGCGGAGGGCGGTGTCTGGCGTGAAGCGTGCCCCACGGCTGTGGCTGTGTGCATGCCTGCGTCAGCACGACCTGCAGATTGCGACTTCGGCCAGGTGTCCACCTGGGCCGCACGGGGTGTGCGGCTGGAGTGTCTTGCGATGCGTGTCTGTTACCCCTCTCAATCCCCCCCCGCTGTAACGTCTCCCGCGGCTGTAGGTCCACGAGCGTACCGACGGCCCTTGGATCCCTACCGCGCAGCGCGCGGGCTCGTGCTGGCAGCCCTGGGCACGGCCTGCGCTGCGCTTGCCAGTGCCCAGTCCGTGGCCGCGGAGCCGAATGCCGATGCGCGACTGGTCATCACCGGCAGCCGCCTGCCCATGACGCAGGAACTCCTGGCCGCTGATGTGGTCGTCATCGACCGTGCCGACATCGAGGCCTCGACGGCCGACTCGGTGGCCGATCTGCTGCGTCGCGAGGCTGGCGTGCAGCTGTCCCGCAATGGCGGCCCTGGCCAGAGTTCCGGCGCCTTGCTGCGAGGAGCAGCGGCGGTCAATACCATCGTGCTCGTCGACGGCGTGCGCATCGGCTCGGCCACGCTGGGCTTTGCGCAGCTCGACGGCCTGAGCCTGGCCCAGGTGGAACGAATCGAGGTGCTGCGCGGTCCCGCGTCCAGCCTGTACGGGGCGGACGCGGTGGGCGGCGTGGTGCAGGTCTTCACGCGCCAGGCGCCGCAGCGTCCGGGTCTGGAGGCGGAGCTGGCCGCGGGAGGCCTGGGCAGCCGGGAAGCCTCTCTCACCGTGGGCGGCCGCACCGGCCCCTGGACCTTGAGCGCATCAGCCGGACAGGAGCGCAGCCGCGGAGTGTCGGCCCTTCGGCCGGGTGATCGCTTTGGCAGCCACCACCCCGACGCTGATGGCTTTGTGCTGGAGACCGCGCAGGCCCGCGTGGGGCTGGTACCGGCGCCCGGGCACCGGGTGGGCCTGACCCTGATGCGCTCTCGCCTGGATGCGCAGTACGACGGCAGCGACTACCTCCCGCCCACCTACGCGGCTGACAACAGCGGCGACTTCCGCAACCGCCTGGCTACCGACGTGGCAGCCCTCGATTGGCAGGGCCTGCTTCGCCCTGGCCTCACCGTGTCGGCGCGTGCCTCCCACAGCGTGGACGACCTGAGCACGGGCGGGCAGGTTCTCTACCGATACAAGACGGTGCGTGAACAGCAATCGCTGCAAGTCAACCATCGGCTCGGCTCGACGCTGGACGCGAGCGTGGCGTTGGAGCGCTTGGACGAATCGGCGCAGGCCAGCGGCTTCACGCCAGACCCCCAGCGCCGCAATGTGGCTGCCGTGCTGGCCTTGGCCGGCCGAAATGGAGTCTGGTCGTGGCAAGCCGATCTGCGAAGGGACGACCCTTCCCAGATGGGCGCGGTGACCACCGGTCGTGCCGGCCTCACCCGGATGATGGCCGGCGGCTGGCGACTGCGGGCGCTCGGGGGTTCCACCTTCCGCGCGCCCAGCTTCAACGATTTGTACTACCCCGGCTACGGCGTCGCCACGCTGAGCCCGGAGCGCGGGCGCAGCCTTGAAGCAGGGCTGGACTGGCGCGGTGAGGCCGCGTCAGCCTCGCTGACCGTCTACCGCAACCGGGTGAGCGGTTTGATCGGCTACGAGGCCGACGCCACCCTCTGCCCGGCGGATCCGGCTTATGCCTATGGCTGCGCCCGCAACATCGCCCGCGCCACCTTGCAGGGTGCTTCGCTGAGTGGCCAGCGCCAGATCGGCGCGCTGGGTCTGAAAGCCCGCCTGGAGTTTGTGGATGCCAAGGACGATGCCACCGGCCAGCGCCTGAGCCGCCGTGCCGCCCACCAGTCGTCCTGGAGCGCGGATTGGACCCAGAGTGGGTGGACCTGGGGCGCCCACGTAGTGCACCTGGGAGCCCGTCCCGATGGCGGCGGCATGCTGGCTGCCGAGACCACGGCGGACCTCTCGGCCCAGTGGAAGCTGAACCGCCATTGGGCTTTGCAGGCCAAGGTGCTCAATGTCACTGACCGTGACGTGCAGCCCGCACGTGACTATCAGGGGCTGGGGCGCCAGGCCTGGTTGGTACTGCGTCATGCGGGCAACTTCTGAGCACCCGGATGGGCCGTGCGTTGCCCGGCTCGACTCCCTGAGCCGTCGCAGTCGTGAGGGCGGGAGCGTGGCGTCGCCTTGTCGGGCCGGGCTTGCGCTCCGATGCCTCGTCTGGGGCGTCGGTTTCATGGCGGGCGTCAGCGCCGCGGTGGCCAGCCCCGTGGTCGTGCGCGATGACCGCGCCGTGGAGCACCGTTTCGATGCGCCGCCGCAGCGCGCGGTGAGCCTGCTGCCCAGCCTGACCGAGGCGGTCTGCGCCATCGGGGCCTGCGCAAGACTGGTGGGGACGGACCGCTACTCCAACTGGCCGTCCAGCGTCGTGGCCTTGCCCAAGCTCGGCGGCCTGGACGATGCGGTGGTCGAGCGCATCGTGGGGCTGCGCCCTGATGTGGTGCTGGCGGCATCGTCCACCCGGGCCCTGGCCCGGTTGGAGTCGCTGGGTCTGAAGGTGCTGCGGTTTGATTCCGACAGCCATGAGCAGGTGCGCTCCACCCTGGACCGCCTGGGTCGGCTGTTCGGCGCAGCCCCTGCAGCGCATGCCGCCTGGAAGGCGGTGGAGGCCGACATGGTCCAGGCTGCAGAGCTTGTGCCTCTGGCACTGCGGGGACGCAAGGTGTACTTCGAGGCCGATGCCACCCCCTACGCGGCTGGCGAGGCTTCTTTCGTGGGCCAGACGCTGCAGCGCCTGCATCTGCGCAACATCGCGCCCGCGGCCTTGGGGGCCTTTCCGCGGCTGAGCCCAGAGTTCGTTGTGCAGGCCCAGCCGCAGGTCATCCTGGCCGCGCGGCGCAATGCCACCCAGATGATGGCCCGTCCGGGGTGGCAGCAGCTGCCGGCTTTGCAAGGAGGGCAGGTGTGCGCCTTCGATGAGGCCGCCTACGAACTCCTCATCCGGCCCGGACCCCGCATGGGCGAAGCGGCCAAGCTCATGGCCGCGTGCCTGGCAGCGCTGCCGCCCGCGGGCCCCACCCCGCGTTGAGCCGGCCATGCCAGAAGCCGAACGTCGTCATCGCCGCGCAGGGGTCTGGGCTCTGGTCTTGCTGTGGGCTGTCGCGCTGACGGCGGGGCTGGCCGCGGGCAGCGAAGGCTTTGAGTGGCCGCGCTGGGCGGCTTCGGATGCCGCGGCGCGCACCATCGTCCTGGAGATCCGGCTGCCCCGCACGCTGGGGGCTGGTCTCGTGGGCGCGCTGCTCGGCTTGGCGGGGGCCATCGCCCAAGGCTTGTTCCGCAACCCGCTGGCAGACCCCTATCTGCTGGGCACGGCCGCGGGCTCGTCGGTGGCGGTGGTGGCGGTCTTGGCCGCCGGTGTGGCCTTGGCGTCGGGACCGGACGGACAGGGGGTCTCAGCCGGCGCGGCCGCAGCGGCGGATCAGGTGGTCGTCTGGGGATCAACGCTTCAGACGGGGCAAGTGCTGCGCACGCTGGCCGATGCCGGCATTGTGGTGGCCGCTTTCACAGGGGCGTTGCTGGGCATGGCCCTGACGCTGTCGCTGGCGCGCGGCGCGCGCCACACGCCGCGGCTGTTGCTGGCCGGTGTCGTTGTGGGCGTGATGCTGATGGCGGTGGGGGATCTGCTGACCACGGCCTTTCCCGAGGCGCTGCGCGCGCGTCAAGGCTTTCTGCTGGGCAGCACGGCTTACCTCGGCTGGTCCAGTGTGGGTTGGCTCGCAGCCGGGTTGTTGGTGGCTCTGCCACTGGCATGGCGCATCGCCCGCGTGCTCGATGCCTTGGCCTTGGGGGAGGACGGTGCTACCAGCCTCGGGCTGGACGTGGGCCGCCTGCGCTTGGCCTTCGTGGCGCTGTTGGCGCTGGCGACCGGGCTCGCGGTGTCGCAGGCCGGGCTGGTGGCTTTCGTCGGCCTGGTGGCACCGCACATCGTGCGCCGCACGGTCACCCTGGCACATGGGGCCTTGCTGGTGGCCAGCGCCGCCACTGGTGGGGTGTTGTTGCTGGCTGCTGACCTGGTGGCCCGCACCGTGGTGGCGCCCCAGGAGTTGCCCGTGGGTGTCCTGACTGCCGTGATCGGTGGCGGCTATCTGCTGCGCTTGCTGCAGCGCAGGGGAGGCCCGTCGTGATCGAAGCCCGTGGGTTGCAGGTCAGGCTGGGCCGCCGTGCCGTGCTGCAGGGCGTGGACGCCGTATTCCCGCCAGGCTGGACGGCGGTGGTCGGGCCCAATGGCGCGGGCAAATCCACCCTCCTGCGCGCCCTGGCCGGCTTGCTGCCCCCTGAGTCTGGAGGCGTTCGGCTGGACGGCCGCACCCTGGCCGATTGGCCGGCGCGGGAACGCGGACAGCGCATTGCCTGGATGGCGCAGGTCACGGAGTCGGTTTCCGATCTGAGCGCGCGCGACGTCGTGATGCTCGGTCGCATTCCGCATCTGGGCCTGGTCGGTGCCCCTCGGCCGCAGGACGAAGCTGCCGTGGAGGCTGCTATGCGCTCCACCGAGTGCCAGGACTGGGCTCACCGCCCGCTTTCGGAGTTGAGCGGCGGGGAGCGCCAGCGTGTGCTGCTGGCCCGCGCCCTGGCGGTGCAGGCCCCTGTGCTGTTGTTGGACGAGCCCACGGCGCATCTGGACCCGCCTCACCAGGTGGCGCTGGTGCGCCTGTGCCGTGCCCTGGCGCGGGATCAGGTGGTGGTCAGCGTGCTGCATGACCTGAACCTGGCGCTGCAGGCCGATCGCCTGCTGGTGCTGCGAGACGGGCGAACTGTTGCTCAGGGTTTGCGCGACGACCCATCGTTACACCGCGCTATGGAGACCGTCTTTGACGGATCGATCCGTGTCCAGGCTGCGGGCGATGGATGGATCACCGTGCCTCAGGTGGACTGAGGCGGCATCATGCCCGCGGTGGCGGGCCAAGGTTTCCGTGCGGGACGAGGTCGCCCCGGGCGCTCAGTTATGGAAGTGGCAGGCCACCCAGTGGCCGTCGGCCGCTTGCTGCAACTGGGGCTTTTCGGTGCTGCAGCGCGGGTGCTGCGCCTTGGGGCAACGCGTATGAAAGTGGCAGCCCGTGGGGGGGTTGATGGGGCTGGGCACATCGCCCTGCAGCATGATGCGCTTGCGCTTGATGGTCGGGTCCGGAATCGGCACGGCCGACAGCAGGGCTTCGGTGTACGGGTGGCGCGGCGTGATGTAGAGGTCACGTGCCGGGGCGATCTCGACGATCCGGCCCAGGTACATCACCGCCACGCGGTCGCTGATGTGCTCCACCACCGAGAGGTCGTGCGCGATGAAGATGTAGGTCAGGTTGAACTTGGCCTGCAGGTCTTCCAGCAGGTTGATCACCTGGGCCTGGATGGAGACGTCCAGGGCTGATACGGCCTCGTCGCACACCACGAGCTTGGGACTCACCGCGAGGGCGCGTGCAATGCCGATACGCTGTCGCTGGCCGCCCGAGAACTCGTGGGGGTAGCGCCGCATGTGGTCCGCGCTCAGGCCCACGGTTTCCAGCAACTCGACGATGCGGTCGCGGTAGGCCTCCTTGGTGGGGGCCAGCTTGTGGATGGTCAGGGCCTCACCAATGATGGCACCGACGGTCATGCGTGGGTTCAGGGAGGCGTACGGGTCCTGGAAGATGATCTGCATGTCACGCGCCATGGCGCGCAGATCTTCCTTGCCCATGGCCGTGACGTTCTTGCCCTCGAACCAGACCTCGCCCGACGTGGGCTCGATCAGTCGCAGCAGGCAGCGACCCATCGTGCTCTTGCCGCACCCGGACTCACCCACCACGCCCAGGGTCTCGCCTGCGGTGAGATCGAAGCTGAGGCCGTCGACGGCATGGACACGGCCCACTTCGCGCTGAAGCAGGCCGCCCTTGACGGGGAAGTGCTTGACCAGGTTCTTGACCTGCAGCAGCGGGGCGTTCATGCGACCTCCAGGATGCAGGCCACCTTGTGCCCGGGCGAGACTTCACGCAACGGCGGGGTGGCCGTGCTGCAGGCAGGGGTGGCATGTCGGCAGCGGCCGGCGAAGCGGCAGCCCTCGGCCGGCTCAATCAACTTGGGCACGGTGCCGGGAATGGCTTCCAGCCGCGTCTTGTGCGTGGCGGCCAGATCGATGCGGGGAATGGAGCGGATCAGGCCTTGCGTGTAGGGGTGGCGCGGGTTGGCGAACAGCTCTTCCACGGTCGCCTCTTCCACCACCTTGCCCGCGTACATCACCACCACGCGCTGCGCCACCTCGGCCACCACGCCCATGGCGTGGGTGATCAGCATGACGGCCATACCCATGGTGGACTTGAGCTCGGCCATCAGGTCCAGGATCTGCGCCTGGATGGTGACGTCCAGCGCGGTGGTGGGTTCGTCAGCGATCAGCAGCTTGGGCTTGCAGGCCAGGGCGATGGCGATCATCACGCGCTGGCGCATGCCGCCTGAGAACTGGTGCGGGTAGTCCTTGATGCGCCGCTCGGGCGTGGGAATGCGCACCAGGCGAAGCATCTCCACGGCTCGGTCCATGGCGTCCTTGTGCGACAGGCCTTCGTGCAGGCGCAGCGACTCGGCGATCTGCTCGCCCACCGTGAACACCGGGTTCAGGCTGGTCATCGGCTCCTGGAAGATGATGGCGATTTCCTTGGCGCGGATGGACTGCATCTCCTGCGGCGACAGGGGCACCAGATCACGTCCCTGCCAAAGCACCTGGCCGGCCACGATCTTGCCGGGCGGCATGTCGATGAGCTTCATCACCGTCTTGGCGGTGACGCTCTTGCCGCAACCTGACTCACCCACCACGCACAGGGTTTCGCCTGCGTCCAGCGTCATGTCCACGCCGTCCACGGCGTGGAGCCAGCCGTCGTCGGTCTTGAAATGGGTCTTCAGACCCTTGATCTCGAGCATCGCCACAGGGCTGGCCCTCAGAGCACGCGGCGGGGGTCCAGCGCGTCGCGCAGGCCATCGCCGATGAAGTTGATCGTCAGCACCGTCACGAAGATCGCGAGGCCCGGGAACATCGCCCAGTGCACCGCCAGCTCCATGTAGTCACGGCCGTCGTAAAGGATGCGTCCCCAGGTCGGGATGTCGGGCGGGAAGCCCAGGCCCAGGAAGGACAGGGTCGATTCGGCAATGATGGCGGCGGCCACGTCGATCGTGGCGGCCACGATCACGGGCCCCAGGCTGTTGGGCAGGATGTGGCGCACCACCTGCCGCGGTGTGCTGGCCCCCAGAGCACGAGCCGCCTCGACAAACTCCTTCTCGCGCAGCGAGAAGAATTGCGCGCGCACCAGGCGTGCCACCGGCATCCAGCGGAATCCTCCGATCACCATGACGATCAGCAGGAAGATGCCCAACTCCAACCCGAAAGCCTGCTTCAAGGGCTCACGGAACAGGAAGATCAGCAGCAACAGCACGGGCAACTGCGGCAGGCTGAGGAAGAGATCGGTCACCCACATCAGGGCCGCATCCACCCAGCCGCGCACCATGCCCGCCACCGCGCCGATCAGCACACCCACGGTGATGGCCATCAGCATGGCGGCCAAGCCCACAGCCAGGCTGATGCGCCCGCCGTAGAGCATGCGGGCCAGGATGTCGCGGCCCAGATCGTCGGTGCCCATGGGGTGCTTCCACGAAGGGCCCGCCAGGCGGGCCTGGAAGTCCACGTCGTTGATGCCGACCTTGTAGAACATCGGGCCGATGAGGACGGCCATCACTAGCAGGCCCAGCACCCACAGGCTCCAGTAGGCGAGGCGGTGACGCTTGAATCGCCGCCAGGCTTCTGTCCAGGGCGAGACACTGGCCGCGGGCTTGCCCAGCGGCACTGGGCTAGCGGTAGCTGATACGGGGGTCGAGCCAGCCATAAAGCAGATCCGCGACGAGGTTGAAAAAGATCACAAGGCAGCTAAACACAAAGGTCACCGCCATGATCACGGGCGTGTCATTGCGAAGGATCGCGTCGATCAGCAGCGAGCCAATGCCTGGGATGCGGAAGATCTGTTCGGTCACGATGGCGCCGCCGAACACGGCCGGCATCTGCAAGGCCACCAGCGTCACCACCGGGATCAGCGCGTTGCGCACCACGTGCTTGAGGATCACCTTGCGCTCCGACAGTCCCTTGCTGCGGGCTGTGGTGACGTAGTCCAGCCGTACCACGTCCAGCACGGCCGAGCGCACGTAGCGCATCATGCTGGCCGCCTGGAACAGCCCGAGTACCGCAATGGGCATGATGGACTGCTTGAAGTGCTCCCAGAGGAATTGCCATCCCGTGGCGGAGATGTCGCTGCGATAGACAAAGGGCAGCCAGCCCAGGTAGATGCTGAAGAACAGGATGAAGATCACCCCGGTGAAGAAGGTGGGCAGCGAGAAGCCGATGAAGGCGATGGTGCTGGCGATGCGGTCGAACCAGGAATAGGGCTTCACGGCAGCCAGCACGCCAACAGGCAGCGCTACCAGAATGGCCAGCACCTGCGACAGACCGATCACGATGATCGTGGTGGGCAGGCGCTGCAGGATCAGCTGGTCCACGCCCACGCGACTGACGAAGCTGAATCCCCAGTCTCCCTTGAGCATGCTCATCAGCCAACGAACGTAGCGCTCCCAGATCGGGTCATCCAGACCGAACTGCGCGCGCAAGGCCATGCGCACTTCAGGCGGGACATTGGGATTGGTGGCGAGTTCCTCGAAAGGGTCACCCGGAGCAAGAGCCAGCACCGTGAACAGCACGATGCTGATGCCCAGCAAGCTGGGCACGGCAATCATCAGCCGGCGCAGGATGTAGTTCAGCAAGGCAGAACCCTTGGAACGTTGAGGTCGTTGAAGAAGACAGCCCCGCGGCGAGACTGATCGCCGCGGGGCCGGGGCGCCAAAGGGTGGGCCCCGGAGCGCTCAGCCTGGATCAGGCCTCGCGGTACCAGTAGTTCATGAAGGACGTGAGGTTGTCCCAGGCCGAGATGGTGGTCACCAGCTTGTTGACCGTACCCACGGGCCGCGGGCGGGCAAACAGCGGGATGATGTGGCCGTCGGCCACCACCAGGTCGTTCATCTTGATGAACAGTGCTGCACGCTTGGCCGGGTCCAGCTCCACCTGAGCGGCCTTGTGGGCGTCGTCGTACTCCTTGCTCGTCCAGCGAGAAAGGTTGCGGCTGGCCCACTTGTTCGCCTTCTGCGCCAGTTCCCAGGAGGTGTACTGCTCCATGAAGGTCTGCGGGTCGGGCTGGGTCATGGTGGTGGTGAACATCTGGATGTCCGTCCAGTTCTTCTGGTACGTATCCGGATTGGCGAAATCGCTGCCGAAGAACACCGCGGCCACCACGCTCTTGAGCTCCAGGTCGATACCGGCCTTGGAGCAGGCGTCCTTGATGATGGCCTGGCACTTCTGGCGCGGGCCGCTCACCGAGGTCTGGTAGACGAACTTCAGCTTCACGTTGCCCTTGGCGCGGATGCCGTCCGCTCCCTTCTTCCAGCCAGCCGTCTCCAGGATCTGGTTGGCCCGCTCGATGTTCAGCGGCTCGATCTTGGTGTTCGGGCTGCGGAAGCGGGGCGGGTTGTTGAGGAAGTTCGACGTCGCAATGGCGCCGCGACCGTAAATCACCTCAGCGATGCTGCGGCGGTCGATCAGCAGGTTCATGGCGTCACGTACGGCCTTGTCCTGGAAGGCAGGGTGCTTGCTCTTGACGCTGGCGCGCTCCCCGTCCACCTCGTTCCAGGGGTCGGTGACGTTCAGGGTAATGAACTCGATGTCGCTGCCGGCGTAGAAGCTCATCTTCCCCTTGCCGGAGCCTTCCAACTGCTTGAGGATGATGTCTTCGACGGCCAGGTTCCAACCCACGTCGTACTCGGCCGTCTGCAGCACGGCACGCGCTGCGCTGGTCGCGTCACCACCGCCCTTGACCTCCAGGGCATCGAAGAAGGGCTGGTTGGGGATGTGGTACGCCGTGTTGGCGCCGGCCCGCAGGATGTCACCCGGCTTGAAGTCGATGACCTTGTAGGGGCCGGTGCCGACGGGCTTGAGGTTGGCGGGGTTCTCGCGCGACTTGGCGCCCATGAAGCCTTCGAACACGTGCTTGGGCAGAACCAGACCCACGCTGCCCACGAAGGGCTCGGCCCAGAACGGGGTGGGCTTGGGGAAGTCGATCTTGACCGTGTGCGAATCGACCTTGGTGACCTTGATGTCCTTGTAGACGTTCACCGTGGTCATGGCTGCGGCGGGATCACCCGCGTACTGCGCCGTGAAGATCACGTCGTCAGCGGTGAAGGGCTTGCCGTCGTGCCAGGTGACGCCACGCTTGAGCTTCCAGGTGACCGACTTGCCGTCGGCCGACAAACCGCCGTTGGCACGGGTGGGTACTTCGGCTGCGAGGAAGGGCACGAGGTTGCCGTCGGTGTCCCAGCCGGCCAGCGGCTCGTAGAAGATACGGCTGGCGTCCTGGTCCTTGGTACCGCCGGCGTAGTGCGGGTTCAGGTGGACAGCGGCCTGCCAGTAGATCAGCTTGAGCGTGCCACCGCCGCCGCGCTTGGTGGGCTTATAGGGGATGGCGGTCTGTGCATTGGCTACGCCATAGTGCATCAGCATCATGGAGGCCATGGGCGCCGTGAGGCCCACGCTCACCATCTGCTGGATGAAGCTGCGGCGCGGCAGCTTGCCTTCGCGGACCTCTTCGACAAGGCCCTTGATGTCGTGTTCGTTCATGCTCATGTTCAGATCTCCTGAAGCTGCTTGCTGCAGTGCACCATGCACTAACCGTGCTCAATGCTATCTGTTTCCTCGCAGCGGGCCATCGGGGTCCGCCCGGATCAGAGTGGGGGCTTGCAGCGTGTATACATCCCACATCTTCCGGAGGACACCACCCCATGACCCAACCCCTTGTTGAGCTTCAAGCCCCCGACATCAGCCGCTGGCGCGAGGCCGGCAGTGGCGTCGATGGGGTGCACGTACTGGAGTCGGGTCGCAGCGGCCCCACCGTGCTGGTGCAGGCGCTCACGCATGGCAACGAGATCTGCGGTGCCATCGCGCTGGACGGCTTGCTTTCTGAGGGGCTGAGTCCTCTTCACGGCCGGCTCATCCTGGTGTTCGCGAACCTGGAGGCCTATGCGCGCTTCGATCCCGCCGACCCCCACAGTTCGCGCTGCGTGGACGAAGACCTCAATCGCGTCTGGGGCGATGACCGGCTGTTCGGGGCTGGCGATTCGGTCGAACTGCGCCGCGCTCGTGCCCTGCAGCCGTTTGTGGACCAGGCCGACCTGGTGCTGGACATCCACTCCATGAGCGAGCCGTGTCGCCCCCTTATGGTGTGCGGTACGGCCGACAAGAATGCAGCCTACGCACGGGAATTGGGCGTACCTGGTGACCTGCTGCTGGACACCGGCCACCCTGCGGGCTTGCGCATGGTGGAGCGCGGCGGCTTCAGCGATCCTTCCAGCCCCAAGCGCGCCCTGCTCATCGAGTGCGGCCAGCACTGGGAGCGCTCTGCAGCCGACGTGGCCGTGGACACGCTGGTGCGCTTCCTGCGGCTGACGGGCATGGTGGAGGAGGCCTGGGCGGCCCCGCGCTTGCGCCTGCAGCCCCCAGCCGTCCAACGCACGGTGCGGGTGACTGAGCCTGTGGTGGCACGCTCGGCGGACTTCCGCTTCCTGGTACCTGTGGTCTCGCTGGGCGAGGGCCATGCGGCCGGCACGCCGATTGCGCAAGACGGTGACTACGTCTGGCGTGCACCGTACGACGACTGCGTGCTCGTCATGCCCGGCATGAACCACCTCAAGCCGGGCAACACCATGGCGCGATTGGGACGTTACGACCCGCTTTGAGCGGCAGCGTTGACGTTGGCCGACTCAGAGACCATGCCGGTCATGATCTCTAGCACCGCCTGCGCCGTCTCGTCGGGCCGTTCCATGGGGTAGAGGTGGGTCCCCTCGATCCAGCCGATGCGCCCCTGCGTCAGGGCGCGCGTCATCGCCATGCCCACCTGGCGGCCCTCGGCAGACCGCGTGCCGCCCAGGTAGTGCACCGGGCAGGCAGGGGGGTGGCGCTTGAGCAGCGCGCCAAAGTGGTGCGGCAGCGTGTTGTACAGGCGGGTCTCCACGGCGCGGTCGAAGGCCAGGCGCACACCGCCTTGCTCAGGGTCGGGTTCGGTGCCCGCGCGGACGTAGTCCTCCAAGACCTCGGGCTGCCACCGGGCGAACAGGCTTTTGCTCGCAAAGTGCTGCAAGGCATCCTCGGCAGACGGCCATTGGTGGCGCCGCCGGCTTGACACGCGGCCGGGCGAGACCCGCTTGATCAGCCCCGTCGCCTTGGCCACCTGCACGCCGTGGGCGCGCCAACCCGCCACCACCGGGGAGTCGATCAGCACCACGCCTTGCGCCAGGTCGCGGCGGCGACAGGCCGCCAGAAGGCTCAGGTAGCCACCCAGCGAGTGGCCCACCAGGAAGACCGGCCCGCCACGCTGAACTTGAGAGTCCACCAGGGCGATGAGTTGGTCGCGCAGGTGAGGCCAGTTGCTGGTGACGGGATAGGCGGG
>CAISJH010000843.1 GCA_903885585.1 uncultured beta proteobacterium | reverse complement strand
GCCGGCTGCCCCGTGGTCATCAAGCCGGCCGAGGCCACGCCGCTCTCAGCCCTGGCCTGTGCCGAACTGGCCCTGCGCGCGGGCATGCCACCCGGCGTGCTGAACGTGCTGAGCGCCGACGCGCAGCGCTCCATCGACATCGGCCATGTGCTGTGCGAAAGCGACGCGGTGCGCCACCTGTCCTTCACCGGCTCCACCGAGGTGGGCCGCATCCTGGCCGCGCAGTGCGCACCCACCATCAAGAAGATCAGCCTCGAACTCGGCGGCAACGCGCCCTTCATCGTCTTTGACGATGCGGACATCGACAGCGCCGTCGATGGCGCCATGGTCAGCAAGTACCGCAACGCTGGCCAGACTTGCGTGTGCGCCAACCGCCTGTACGTGCAGGAGGGCGTGTATGACGCCTTCGTCAGCAAGCTCGCCGCCAAGGCCGGCGGCATCAAGGTGGGCAATGGCTTCGAGGCCGGCGTGAACCAGGGGCCGATGATCGACGCGCAGGCCATGACCAAGGTGCAGGCCCATGTGGCCGATGCCGTGGCCCAAGGCGCGCGCGTGGTCACCGGTGGTCAGCCCATTGGCGACCGTTTTTACACCCCCACCGTGCTGGCCGACGTCACCTCGCAGATGCTGTGCGCCCGCGAAGAGACCTTCGGCCCCGTGGCCCCGGTGTTCCGCTTCAAGACCGAGGCCGAGGCCATTACGCTCGCCAACGCCACCGAGTTCGGTCTGGCCAGCTACTTCTACAGCCGCGACATCGGCCGCATCTTCCGCGTGGCCGAGGCCCTGGAGTACGGCATGGTGGGCATCAACACCGGCCTCATCTCTACCGCCGAGGTGCCGTTTGGCGGCGTCAAGCAGTCAGGTCTAGGGCGCGAGGGCTCACGCCACGGCATCGAGGACTATGTGGAGATGAAGTACCTGGCCCTGGGTGATCTGCACAAATGAAAACAGCCGCACCCGAAACACATCGGGATGCGGCTGCGATCAGGCACAGAGGCAAGCAGTTGGAGCGGGTGAAGGGAATCGAACCCTCGTATGAAGCTTGGGAAGCTGCCGTTCTACCATTGAACTACACCCGCAGCACAAGCGGATTGTAGCCAGCGGGAAGAAGCCTTGACTCGGCTGACAATCCCGATATGAGCGACAAAACCGTCAGCACGCAAAGCACCACAGCGCACCCGCCCATCAAGAGTTTTGTGCGGCGGGCTGGCCGTATGGGCACGGGGCAGCAGCGTGCCCTGGAGACGCTGGCGCCCAAGTACGTGGTGCCCTTTGAAGCGCACCAGGCGGACTGGGCCGGCCACTTCGGCCGCGCCGCCCCCACGGTGCTGGAGATCGGCTTCGGCATGGGCGGCGCCACGGCGGCCATCGCCGCTGCGCGGCCCGACACCAACTTCATCGGGGTCGAGGTCCATGAGCCTGGGGTTGGCGCCCTGCTGAAGTTGATCGACGAGGGGTCGTTGCAGAACCTGCGCATCGTGCAGCACGACGCGGTGGAGGTGCTGCGTCACATGGTGCCCCAGAAGTCGCTGGCGGGCGTGCACATCTACTTCCCCGACCCCTGGCACAAGAAGCGGCACCACAAGCGGCGCCTCATCCAACCCGGCTTTGTCAGCCAACTGGTGAGCTATCTCGCACCCGGCGGCTACCTGCACTGCGCCACCGACTGGGAGCCCTATGCCCAGCAGATGCTGGAAGTGTTGTCAGCCGAGCCGCAGTTGCACAACACCAGCGAAGGCTACGCGCCGCGCCCTGACTGGCGCCCGCT
>CAISJH010000842.1 GCA_903885585.1 uncultured beta proteobacterium | reverse complement strand
GCGCTGACCGGCCAGAGCGTTGCGCTCCTCGGTCAACGCGGCTTTCTCACCTACCAGCGCGTCGCGCTGTCCAGTGAGTTGGCTCTTCTCGTGCGCCAGGGCATCGCGCGCTGCGATCAGTTCGGCCTTTTCCTTGGCCAGGCCGTCGCGCTGGCCCACCAACTGACTCTTCTCGTTGGCCAGGGCATCGCGCGCTGCTATCAGGTCGGCCTTCTCCTTGGCCAGACCATCGCGCTGCGCGACCAGGCCGTTGCGCTCGTCAGTCAGCGCAGCCTTCTCACCCGCCAGGCCATCGCGCTGACCGGCCAGAGCGTTGCGCTCCTCGGTCAGCGCGGCTTTCTCACCTACCAGCGCGTCGCGCTGGCCCACCAGCTGATTCTTCTCGTTGGCCAAGGCATCGCGCGCTGCAATCAGGTCGGCCTTCTCCTTGATCAGGCCGTCGCACTGTAAGACCAGACCATTGCGCTCTTCGGTCAGCGCTGCCTTATCTCCTGCCAGCGCATCGCGCTGACCCACGAGTTGGTTCTTCTCGTCGTCCAGCGCATCGCGCGCCGCGATCAGGTCGGCCTTCTCCGTGGCCAAACCATCGCGCTGCGCGACGAGACCATTACGCTCGTCGGTCAGCGCAGCCTTCTCACCAGTCAGCGCATCACGCTGCGCAATAAGCTGGTTCTTCTCGTGGGCCAGCCCATCGCGTTGCTCAGCCAGTGCATCGCGCTCAGAAGTCAAGTCCTGTTGGACGACTGTCAACTCCAGTTGCAGGGCCTCGAGAGTCTTGACGGCCTCGAGTTGAGCCGCCAGTGCGGCTTGCGCCTGCGCAAGCTCCTGTTCTTGTGCAGCGATGCGATCTCGCGCCTCTTGCAAGTCCGCTTGGGCCTGAGCCGCATCGGCCTGGAGTTGGAGCAAGCGCACACGCTGCACATTGCGCCCATAGCGCCAGGCGGTGTGCGGGAAGATCGCCTCGGGGTCTTCTTCGCGTGCCTCGAAACCCACCGACTCCATGTAGGCCGAGACCGCCAGAGCGTCAGCGTCTGACTCGTACAGGGCCTCGACGCCCATCCTCACGATCACGGTTTCAAAGGCTTGCAGCAACGGCGCTGGTGCCGCCTGCAGCAGGCCCAAGGCCTGGCCGGGAGCATCCACCACAAGCAGGTGGCGTTGCTCGGGGTCCAGCGTCAGGCTCTGAAGGGCTTGCTCGATGGGCCGCGCCGGCACCGTCTGCCGCTGCGCCACCCCCGCTCGCGGGTAGTGAACCGACAGCACTGCCGGCGCCGCGGTGCCACTCTCCCGTGCCATGTTGAGCAGCAGCAAGGTGGCCTCGTCGCCCTGCGGCACGAGCGCCAGCGGCCAGACCTCGGCGCGAGGGTCGCCACGTGTCAGGCGCAACAGATCATCGGCCAGCCGCTGCTGCGGCTCCACCAGCACCAGGCGCTGAGCCTGCAGCCTGCGCAGCAGCCCCCACTCGCTGCAGCCCCCTGCTCCAACCACCATCACGGTGGACCATGGGCCCGGGGCGGGCTGCACGCCTTGCGCTCCGTGCGCACCCAGTGCAACCTCGCTGGCTTCAGCGGCCAGCCGCTGGATCAGGGCCCTCATGGCGCGTTCACCGGGTCCAGCAGCCGGATCGTCAGCAGGGTCTCGGTGCGCGCGACCTCGCTGTTGACCAGCGCCGTCTCGGCATCGGCCAGATTCTGGTAGCTGGTCACCACGTCGATGTTGCTCTTGACGCCGCCCTGGTAGCTCTTGATGTTGCCTTCCAGCGCCAACTTTGCGGCCTCCACGGCACGACGACGGATCTGCAACTCGGTGTCCAGAGACTCGGAGGACTTCCACACGCGCTGGGCTTCGTTGGCGGCGTTGTCCTGCGCCAGACGCAAAGACTCCTGGGCGCGTTGAAGATCCGTGGCGGCGCGCTGGGCGTTGAACCACTGGCCGGCCCCCAGCGGCGCGTTGAAAACGATGCCCACCCGCGTGTCGGTGTAGCTGGAGGTGCCCCCCGCAGCTCGGCCCCGCCCCGCTACCGCCACCACCGACGGCAGAAACTCCGAGCGAATCCGCTTGACCGCTATCTCCTGCAAACGCAGGCCCTGCCGCGCAGACACCACCGGCGTGGCCGTCTCGCGCACCCGGGTGACAAAGCTGCCCTCGTCAGACGGCCGCGCCTGGGGCGCAGCGTCGGCCACGCTGATGCGCTCGGGCTGGCCTTGCAGGCCGGTGATGAGCGTGAAGTTGCGCAACGCGGCGTCCAGGTTGCTGCGTTGGTTGACGCGGTTGGCCTGCGCCACGGCCAGCCTCACCTCGTAGTCGCTCACTTCAGTGATGGTGCCCTGGCCCAACTCCCGCATGCGTTGAGCGCGCTTCAACTGGGTTTCCAGGCCATCGATCTGCACGCTGATCGAGCGTATGGCCTCGCGGTTGCGGATGATGTCGGCCATGACGCGGAACAGGCGCAAGGCCAGTTCATTGCGGGCCTGGCGGTCTTCAGCCACGGCCAAGGCAGCGACCGGATCCACCTGCTGCAGCGTGAGGTACCGGTCGTAACTCAACAGAGGCTGCGTGATGGTGGCCGAGTACGAAGCACTGTTGGCACCCGCCGTGAGGTCTGCCCGCGAGTAGCTCACCGTGGCACTGGGGTAGAAGGCGGACTTGGCCTCCTGCACCTGCACCCTGCGGTTGGCCACGCCTGACAAGGCCACGTTGAACTGGGCATCGGCGCGCTCTGCGGCCACCAGGGCCTCGCGGTAGGTCTGGGCGTACACAGAGGGCGCGCAAACAGCAAGCGCGCTGATGGCGCCGGCCAGGGCACCCGATCGCAGGCGGTAGGCGGAGGTGTGCATGTCGATGTCGTCAGCAGGAGTTTCTACCGGGTCCCAGGTAGGTCTAGGCTACTCCAAGCATAACGGAGCGAAGGGCCCCCCGGTCAGTCCTTGAAGCTGCGCGCAAGCCGGTCCGTCAGAGGCTTGAGCAGATAGGCCATGAAGCTTCGCTCGCCAGTCTTGACGATCACCTCCACGGGCATCCCGGGTTGGATGCGGTGCTCGTTGAGCAACTTCAACCCCTCGGGAGTGACTTCCACCTGCGCCAGGTAGTACTCAGTGCCACCGCTGGGGGCCGTCAGCTTGTCAGCCCCCACCAGTTTGACCAGGCCCGGCACCACGGGCGTGGTGTTCTGGTTGAAGGCGGAGAAGCGCAAGTCGGTCTGCAGGCCAACAGCCACCTTGTCGATGGTGGCCAGGGGCACCTGGGCCTCGATGATGAGATGGCTTTCCTCCGGCACGATCTCCATCAAGACCTGACCGGCCGTGACCACCCCACCCACGGTGTTGACCTTCAAGCCCACCACCGTGCCCGACACCGGTGCGCGCACTTCCGTCATGCTGCGGTCAAAACTGAGCGACTGCATGCGGCTGAGGTAGGCCTCGCGGTTCTTCTGCCCCTCGGACAGTTGGTTGTCCACCTCGCGCATGAAGGCGCTTTTCTGCTGCGCCATCTGCAACTGGGTGGCGGCCATGGAAGAGTCGGTGCGCGACACCTCGGCCTGCAGGTTGGCCATCTCGCTTTCAAGCCCGCTCTGGGCCCGCAAGGCGGCGTTGGCCTGAGACTCCGGCACGTAGCCCTCCTTGGCCAGCTGACCAATGTTGCGCGACTCCTGCGCCGCCAGCCCCATCTGGCTCTTCTTCTCGGAAATGACCTTGATCAGGCTCTTGGCCTGGGCCTGCTGGCCGACCAATTGCTCACGCAGGATGCGCTGCTGGCTCTCCAGCTCGTTGCGGCGGGATGCAAACAGCTGCTGCTGGATCATCTTGGCCTCAGCCACGCGCGGGTCTTTGGCTCCAAAGCGGTTCAACTCGGGCCGCCAGCGGATCTCGGCCTCACCCATGCGCTCGGTGAGCAGGCGGCTCTCGGTAGCCAACAGGTTGATGTACTGCAACTCTGCGCTGGTGAGGTTGGCCTCGCTGTTAAGCGGGTTGATCTTCAGCACGATGTCGCCCTGCTTGACCAGTGAGCCCTCCTTCACCATCAAGGCCTGGACGACCCCGCCGCCCGGTGGCTGCACCGATTTGCGGTTGCCGGACACGGTGACGCTGCCGGTCATCACAACGCCGGCGTCCAGCGGCGCGGTGACAGACCAAGCGAAGAACGCGATGAAGGCGAAGATGACGATCCACACCGACGAGCGGCGAACCCTGCCTTCCTCGATGACGATGGGCTCGATGCCGTCGTCGCGCTGCTTCAGCTTGGCAGGATCGTAGGGGTTCCAGCCGAAGGTCTTGTCCCACAGGACAGACAGCACGGACATCAGTCGTTCCCTGCCTTAGCGGCCTTGCCGGGAGCATGGACTTGGGTCGCAGCCACAGGCTCTACCGGGGCGACAGATACGCCACCCTCGGGAGGTAGCGCCCGTTTGACTGCCTCGAACAGGTCCTTGGGCGGGCCGAAACCCACCTGCCGCCCATCTTTGAGCACCAGCATGTAGTCCACGATGCCGATCAGCCGCGGCCGATGCGTGGTCACGATGACCGTGGCGCCGCGCTCCCTGAGGTGCCGCATGGCCTGGATGAGTGCCTGTTCGCCCACCTCATCGAGGTTGGCATTGGGCTCGTCGAGCACCACGTAGCGGGGGTTGCCGTACAGCGCACGTGCGATGGCCAGACGCTGGCGCTGGCCGCCCGAAGGTGAAAACCCTGCGTCGCCAAGCATCGTGTCGTAGCCCTTGGGCCACGACAAGATGATCTCATGCAGCCCCACCAGCTTGGCGGCCTCCACCACAGCCTCTGGGTCCACGTTGCCCATACGGGCGATGTTCTCTGCCACCGTACCCTCGAAGAAATCGATCTCCTGAGGCACATAGCCCATCTGCGGCCCAAGCTCGTCGTGGTTCCACTCGGAGATCTCCACGCCGTCCAGGCGGATGGAACCCCGCGCTGGCTTCCATACACCCACCAGCAGCCGCGCCAGCGAGCTCTTGCCCGAAGCACTGGGCCCCACCACGGCAAGTGCCTTGCCCGCCGGCACCTCGAACTGCAGGTCTGTCAGCACCGCCTTGTTGACACCCGGTGGGGCGCCCACCACCGCCTGCACCGTGAGGTGACCCCGCGGCGCGGGCAAGCGCATTTGCTGTTCCCGCGCTTCATCCTCCTTGAGGAGCTGGTTCAGCCGGTCGTAAGCCTGGCGGGCCTTCACTACAGAGGGCCAGTGACCGATGAGTTGCTGCAACGGCCCTACCGCCTTGGAAATCAGCATGGTGGCTGCGATGACCATGCCTCCCGTGATCAGGCCCTCGATGGCCAGGTACAGGCCCATGGCCATGCCCAGAGACTGAAAACTGTGCTGCAGGAAGTTGGTAAAGCCCGTTCCTACCGCAGAGGCTTCCGAGGCATTGATTTGCAAGGTGAGGAATTCCCGGTGGCGCGCGTACCAGCGCTTTCTCAAGGCCGGCATCATGCCCAGGGCCAGGGTGGTTTCGGCCTGCCTGAGCACGTTCCCCGCCAAACGCGAAGCCTCTGCGTTGGCGTCGTTGGAGGCCTTGAGCGCAGCGGTGGTCAAGCGCATATTGATGACGGTGGCCACCATCATGATGGCTGCAGCCGCCAGGGAGAACACCGCCAGATAGGGGTGGAACAACGCTCCCACGACGATGAATACCAGCGCAAAAGGCGCCTCCAGCAGGGCGATCACGCCCTTGCCGGCCAGGAACTGCCTCAGCTCCAGCAGGTCTGACATCACCTGCTGCACGTTGACGCCCTTTCGCCCGGCGTGGCGGCGGAAGGAGGCGTCGAACACCTCGGCCGCCAGCTCCCAGTCGATGCGCAGGGACAGCCGCACCATCAGGCGGCTACGCACCCATTCCATGGCCGACCAGAACAGGTACACCCCCAGGATCAGCACCGTCAGGGATACCAGCGTGATGAGGCTGCGGCTGGACAGAACGCGGTCGAACGCGTTCCACATGTAGACGATGGGCGCCAGCGACAGTGCCTCGATCACCAGGCACAGCACCGCCGCAAACCAAAAACCCCGACGGACGGTGCTGAACACACCGCCCACCGGAGACTTGCGGGGCTGGCGCGTGGCTTTCGGGCTTGGCGTGGATGTGCGGGCAGACAGAGCCAGCCCTCCGCGTCAGGTCTTCTGCTGCTGGAAGGGGTCGAAGGGGTCGGCCGCAGCCGTCTCCATACCACCCAGCACCTGCACCTGGGTGCCGCCCTGCTGCGCCGCCAAGGTGTTGAACAAGGCCGATGCGTCTTCCGCCGTGGGCAGTCCCACGTCGTGGTGCGGAGAGTCTTGCGCCGCGGGGTCCAGCAAGCTGGCCAGGTCGCCCGCATCGGACACGATGCCGCCCGACAAGCCTTCGAGCAAGCCTCCGCCCGCAGCCATGCGATCCACGCCAGCATCCAGCGGATTTGACGCCATCGGTGCAGCAGCCAGCACCATCATCAGGTCTGACAGCGGGTTGTCTGCCATCGCACCTGAGCCCAGGCCCACATCCTGCAGGGCCTGCAATAGATCGTCCGTGGACACGATGTCTACATAGGCCGCGGATGCGATGGTGTCGACCAGCAGGTCGACTGAGGCCAAAATGTCGTCGGGTGCCGGACTGTCAAACTCGTCGTTGACGGCCGCAGCCGTCGAAAACTCCTGAGCCGAGAAGGCCATCGCCGTTCCAGCCGCCTCTGCGCCAGGCAATGGTGGCAGCGGTGGGGTGTTGTGGCCGCCCGGGTAGCGTTGTAGTACCGACTCAGCCCCAGCGAACAGAGATGACACGTTGGGGCTCTCGTTCCCCAGGAAGGCCGTGCCCTGCACCACGACATCAAGGCCGTTCGCGGTGTTGAAAGTGAGCCCGGCATCCGCCAATTGCAGCGCCTGGCCCACGTCGATCTCGACCGCGTCGACTCCGACTGCATCGAGTGCGTCCAGCGTTGAATCGAAGGAGGAGGTGTTGGCCAGGAAGCCATCAACCTGCGCGTCGCTCAACTGAACGGTGACAGTGGTCTGATTTTCAGAGTTGAACAGCGCTGCGACACTGGCGTTGGACGACAGGAAACTGGTGCCCTGCACGGTGACGCTCAGCGGGGCGGTCACATCGAAATCAACGCCCGCAGCGGCCAGTGCCTCTATCTGGCCAACGCTGAACTCGAGATTGTCAACGCCTGCTGCCTGCAGGTCGGCCACCAGTGCGTCAAAGGCGTCGTCTTTCGCGGTCCGACTGCCCAGGGCCAGGATCTCGCCCAACGCGGAGTTCCCAACCTCCACCGTGACGTTGGCGCCAGGCGAGAACAACGTACTGACAGAGTTACCCTGCCCGGCACTCAGGAACCCGGTCCCAGTCACGTGAACGTCGATGCCAGGGCCAAAGGAGAGGTCGGTACCCGGCGTGTTGTTGGCTGTCACCAAAGCCACAGCCTGGTCATCACTGAGGACGATCTCATCTATCCCTTGGTCGATGAGACCGGCTGTCAGGGCATCGAGGTACGCATCACCATTGGCGATGATGGCGGCCACATCCCCAGGCCCTGGAGACCAAGGGGTCGTCGGCGGCAGTTCGCTGATCAACTGCTCGATGACCGTGATCTGACCTCCCGAATCGAACAGCGCTGAGACATTGGAATTGGAAGACAGGAAGCTGGTGCCCTGCACGATGACGCCCAGCGGTGTGGTCGCATCGAAATCAACCCCCGCAGCGGCCAGCGCCTCTGTCTGGGCAACGCTGAACTCGAGGTTGTCAACGCCTGCTGCCTGCAGGTCGGCCACCAGGTTGTCGAAGGCCTCATCCCTCGCGCTCGGACTTTGCAGAGCCAGGATCTGGCCCAACGCCGAGTTCCCAACCTCCACCGTGACGTCGGCGCTGGGAGAAAACAACGCACTGACAGGGTTGGCCAGCGAACCGGCGTTCAGGAACCCGGTTCCAGTCACGTGGACGTCGATGCCCCCGCCAAATGACAGTTCTGAAGAATTCGTGCCGTTCGCTTCCACCAACGCAGAAACCTGTGCATCAGTGAGCGCGATTTCATCGACGCCGCTGGCGATGAGGTTGGCCGTGAGTTCGTCCAGGTAGTCATCACCACCCGCAATGATGGCGGCGATGTCACCAGAGCCCGCATTGCCTGTGAAGGCCACCGTCACGTTGGCATCTGCAAACAACGTAGCGGCCGCACCAAGGTTCGGAGCCCCGTTACCCCCCAGGAAGGCCGTACCGTTAACTTGCACGTCCACGCCTTCGGCGAACCGGTAGCCGTCGTAGGCTAACAGATCGCCTTCCGCGTCGATGACTGGCGTGGTGTCGAGCCAGAACTCGTTGCTGGTGGTATCGACCGACGAGTTCCCACCGTCCGTCACCGTCGCAATGACAGAGTACTGGCCGTCGGTGGAGAGATAAGTCGTACCGTAAACGGTCCAGTTTTCGCCATCCAGGATCAGGGAATCATTGCTGGCGTCACCGTCATTCGAGTACTGGTACGTCTCGCCATCGAACTCAACGGTTAGCGTAGCCCCCGCGGCCACCGTGGCTGTGCCTGTAATGCGCGGCGTCGCATCGTCACTGATGATCGCGTTGACGGTGGGCGCCGGGGTCGGCGCGGGCGTGGGCGCCGGGGTCGGCGCGGGCGTGGGCGCAGGGGTCGGCGCTGGCGTAGGCGCCGGGGTCGGCGCTGGCGTAGGCGCCGGGGTCGGCGCAGGCGTGGGCGCCGGGGTCGGTGCGGGCGTGGGCGCCGGGGTCGGTGCGGGCGTGGGCTCCGGGGTCGGTGCGGGCGTGGGCTCCGGAGTCGGTGCTGGAGTCGGCGCAGGCGTGGGCGCCGGAGTCGGTGCGGGCGTCGGCGCCGGGGTCGGTGCCGGCGTGCGGTCAATGATCAGCGCGGCCTTCGAAGTGGACACGGTGGCGTTGCCCGCTGCGTCCCTGACCTGCAAAATGACGTCGTAGCTTCCCTCGGTCGTCACATCAGCAGCCGGAACCTGCACGCTCCACTTGCCGGTCTGGGCGTCAATCTGCAAGCCGGAATTCACCGCCGTGAAGGTCTTACCCGCCACGGTTACCGCCAGCAACTCGTTCGAACCGAGAGTGACCTGACCGCTGAGCGTCGGTGATTGAGCGCTTGACACCAAGCGATCCACGGTACCCGCGGTGGCTGGCGCAACAACATCCCACAAGACCTGATCACTCGCCGCCAGGCTGGGATTGTTGCCGTCTCCGTCGGTGATGAAAGCGGAAGCTGTCACCGTTTGACCGGTGGTTGGGCCAAATCCGGTTCCATCGCCGATGGGAAGACCAGTCACCGTCACAAACTTTGCGCTGATGTCCTCGACAGTAAGCACACGTTGCAGAGGTGCTTGGGTAGGTACCGATCCAGAAAGCGATACGCTCACCACCTGCCCCGGGCTGGCAGATTCAGGCAGGCCGATCCTGACTTGAACACCAAGCCCAAGGGACGGCGCTTCAGCAAGGTTCAGGAAGCCGTCGTTGTTCGCGTCCCCAACGATCGTGACAGTCGGTGTGCCAGCAGTGGCCGTAAGAAAGGACGCAACGCTCGCGGACAAAGCGTTAAGGGCAGCAGTTGCTGTGTCCGACGTCGGATCAGCAGCCAACGTTTGGAGCAGCTGTTCCTGCGCTACACCGGCCGCAGAGAATTGTTGCGAAATCGCCTGCGCGTTACCAGACGCCACTGCACTGATCAGATCCTCGGTATTGATCTGCTCGTCGATGGCCTGCACCGCATTGGCTGTGGCTTGCTCATGCTTGTCGAAGACCGCAGTGAGACTTTGCAACGACGACTGAAGCCGCTCAATTGCAACCGCGTCATTCGCCTGCTGCGCATTGGCAATAGCAGATTCAATCTTCTGCTTCGCCACCCCTTCGGCAACATCGTAGGCCTGCGTGGCGGCGGCCTTGAAGATATCGCCCACTGAAGAAACAGCGGTGTTCTGCTCGCTGGGAGCCTTCGACACCACCACCTCCAGCACTTTGGCGGCCACCTTCTCAAGGTCGGAGACGTCAATCGAACCAGAAGCGCCGGCAGCGTTTCCGGTGGAGGCAATCGATGTCGCCGCCGACTGAATCACCGCCATAGCGGCCTGTGCTGCCTCAAACACCTTGGCCGCCACCGCCTTGGCCGCTGGATCAGCTGACGTGGACTTCATGACCTCAACCGGGTCAAAAGTCGCCAGAGTCTTGCCCTGCGGCAACGTCACACCGAGAGCCTTGAGCAAACTGGCCTCGGCGGCAACCGGATCACTGGCGGTGGCAAGAAGCGTGGTCAGCGGCGTCACCACCGCTGAGCCGGCCTTGGCCGTCATGGTTCCGACTTTGTTGCCGGTCAACAGGTCCACCCCTCCTACGGAAATCAGCTTCCAAGTGGGCTGGAACTGCGCAGGCAGGTCAATGTTGCCGTTGGCGTCGGTGGTACCAATGAATTCACCAGCGTCGTCGATGTCGCCGTCATTGTTCTTGTCGTAGCCAACCCGAGCGCCGGCGACATAACCGTCGACGATCGTTCCCTGATAAGAGCCAGCCGCAAGGACCGGAGGGGGAGTAGGCACAGGCGGCGGAACCGGCGGGCCATCTGGCGCAGGCGCCGGGGTCGGCGCAGGCGTGGGCGCCGGGGTCGGCGCAGGCGTGGGCGCCGGGGTCGGCGCAGGCGTGGGCGCCGGGGTCGGCGC
>CAISJH010000841.1 GCA_903885585.1 uncultured beta proteobacterium | reverse complement strand
TCCAATGACTTCCGGCAGGAAGACGCCGATGCCAAAAAGACGGCTGACGTCTGCTTCAACACCTACGGGGTGAAGTTCCCGATGTTTGCGTCGATTCGCGTGCGCGGCACGGAGGCGCACCCGCTGTTCGCATCACTGGCCCGCTCAACCGGGCAGACGCCCAGCTGGAACTTCAACAAGTACCTGGTGGGCCGCGACGGCACACCCATCGCCCACTTTGGCAGCACCACCGGCCCCAACAGCGCCTCGCTGAAGGCTGCGGTGGAGAAGGCCTTGGCGGGGCGCTGAAGCGCGGCCCGGCCGTCTGACGGCCTTGAGGGCTCGCAGGCGCAATCGGTTCAGGAGTCCACGGTGCCGCCGTCCACCATCAGCGCGGCGCCGTTGACGAACGAAGCCTCGTCAGACGCCAGCCAGACGATGGGATGCGCAATCTCGCGCGGGTCTGCCCAGCGCTTTTGCAGGTTGTTGCCCACCACCGCTGTGCGCAGATCCTGCTCTGTCTTGCCCTGGGCCGCCGCGCGCTTCACATGGAAGGGGGTGAGGGTCAAGCCTGGACACACGGCGTTGGCACGCACGCCGTGCACCGATTCCTCAAAGGCCAGGGAACGGGTCATCGAGATGATGCCGGCCTTGGCCACGTCGTACTGGGCCATGCCTGCACGCGCATGGAACGCGTGGGTCGAGGAGATATTGACAACGGCACCACGGCCGCTGGCTCGCAGCGACGGCAGAGCCTCGCGGGTCAGAAAGGCATAGCTCAGCAGGTTGACAGCGAGGATGCGCTGCCACGTCTCGGCGCGTGCCTCGGCCAGCGGTTCGTAGGCGCGAACACCCGCGTTGTTGACGAGCACATCGATCTGGCCGAAGTGCTCCAAAGCTTGCTGAACCACCACAGTGGCCGCTGGCTCTTCGGCAAGATCGGCCGCCAGGCCCACCACCCTGGCGCCTGGTACCAGCTCGCGCACCTGCCCCACCACATCGTCCAGTGGCGAGGTGAGCAGGTCGACCACCAGCACGGCAGCCCCCTCCTCGCAAAAGCGCCGGGCCGTGGCGGCACCGATGCCTCCAGCCCCGCCCGTGATGATGGCAACCTTGCCCTGCAGGCGACTCATGGACTACCTCTCTTCAGCTTCAAAGCAGGCCCACCGATGGGGCCTCATCCGGCATCGGGTGGCGCAGCAGGCGCCACAGCGCAGCCAGGTGGTAGGCCGTCATGATGACGCCCGCCACGGGAATGGAGGCGTACCACCAGATCTTGTTGGCCTGCAGGAAGGGGGTGGTCTCGCCAGACTGCGAGGCGAACTCCCAACCCTTGACCACGAAGACCCACAGCAGCAGCATCAGAAGGAGGTTGATGGCGATGGCTACAGCGCGCCGGGCCCCAGGGGGCAGCATACGGTCCAGCGCCCCCACACGGTAAAGCGCGCCTTCACGCCACAGCGCTGCCGTACCCATGAAGGTGAGCCAGGCGAAGAGGAGCTCGATCAACTCGTCATAGCCAGGCAGCTTGAGCGCGGGCACCGATCGCTGCACGATGCCCAGCGTCAGCAACAAGAAGAGCCCAAGCAGGCAACCCACCACAAACCAGCGCAGGGCCATGGCCACGATGGCATCCACACGGAGCCAGAAACCGGGGTTCATCGCACCACTCCGAAGCCAAACCAGGTGGGCAGGGTCAGCGAGATGGCGGGGATGTAGGTGACCAGAGCCAACACCACCAGCAGGGCTGCAAGATAAGGTGCCAGCTCCTTCACCACCTCGGCAATGGGCACCTTGGCGATGCCGGCCACGACGAACAGACACAGCCCGACGGGCGGGGTGACCAGACCGATCATCATGTTGACCACGAGGATCACACCGAACTGGATGGGATCCACCCCGATGCTGGCCATCACCGGGGCCAGGATGGGGTAGGCAATGATCATGATGGCCACCGTCTCCAGGAACATGCCCAAGAAGAGCAGCACCAGGTTGACGATCAGCAGGATGACCACCGGCTCGGTAGAGAGGCCCAGCAAACCCTGCAGGATGCTGTTGGGCACCTGCTGCTGCACCAGCACCCAGCCAAAGGGTGCCGACATTGCAATGATGAACATCACCTGCACGGTCTGGCGCCCCGACTCCCACAGCGTCTGCATCAGCTGCGAGACGCTCAGCTCCTTGTAGACGAAGGCACCGATGGCATAGGCCGCACCTGCGGCAAGCACCGCGGCCTCCGTGGGGGTGACCACGCCGCTGAAGATGGCGCCCAGGATCAGTGGCGGCAATGACAGGGCCGGCAAGGCGTGGGCCAGGGTGCCCCGCGCCTCCCGCCAGGAAGGACGCCCGGCAGACCGCGGCAGTTGCCGCCTGCGCGCGGTCAGCGCAATGGAGATCATGAGGCCGACGCCGACCAACAGTCCGGGGATGATGCCCGCCAGGAACAGGCCGCCCACCGACACATTGGCCAGGCTGGCGAAGATGACGAACGGAATGCTGGGCGGAATCAGCGGACCGATGGTGGCCGAGACCGCAGAGATCGTGGCGGCGTACCGCGCCTGGTAGCCCTCCTTGACCATGGCGCGGATCTCGATGACGCCCAGGCCGGCGGCGTCCGCCACCGCTGAGCCGGACATGCCGGCGAAGATCATGCTCCCGAGCACGTTCACGTGCGCCAGACCGCCCTGCACGCGCCCGACGAGGAGCTTGGCAACTTCAAAGATCCGCTCGGTCGTCCCGCCCACGTTCATCAGGTTGCCGGCCAGGATGAAGAAGGGAATGGCCAGCAGCGGAAACGAGGTGGTGGTGGCGTAGGCCCGCTGGATGAAGATCAGCAGCAGGTCAGGCCCGGACGTGAACCACATCACGCCTATGGAGACCAAAGCCAGGGCCCCCGCAATGGGGAACCCCAGCAGGATGGTGACGCAGATCGCGAGAAGGATGGCGGCAACGAGCATGGGCGACCTGCGCTGGACGGCTCAGCCGAACATCAACCTCGCGCTGCGGTCACCATGCCCGTCCACTCTTTCCAGACATCATCACCCAGGCTCTTGCGCAGCACCTCATAGGCAGGACCCATCTTGTCGCGGAAGGGCGCCACGCTGGGGCGGGTGATGGCCACGCCGGCAGCCTGCATGGTCTTCAGGTTGTCTTCCTCTCGCTCACGCACGGTCTTGCGTGCAGCCTGCCCGGCCACCACGGCCTCCTCGCTGATGATCTTGCGTTGCGCGTCGTTCAGCTTGTTCTGCCAGGTGCGCTGGTTGGCGGCCAGCATGATGGAGGTGTAGATGTGGCGCGTGAGCGCGATGTGGCTCTGCACCTCGAAGAACTTGGCGGCAAAGGTGGTGCCGATGGGGTTGTCCTGACCGTCGACGGTCTTGTTGGCCAGAGCCAGATACACCTCCTGGAAGGCGATGGTCTGGGTGTTGGCGCCCAGTGCCTCGAAGGCCGCCTTGATGGCGAGCTCCGGCGGCACCCGCAGCTTCAAGCCCCGCACGTCGTCCGGGGTGTTGATGGGACGCCGGCTGTTGGACAGCGCCCGGAAGCCCCACTCGAAGTTGGCCACCCAGCTGAAGCCCGCCGTGGACAACTGGCGCGCGATCCAGGCTTGGCCCGTCACGTCCAGCGTGCGGTGCGCATGTTCGTAACTATCGAACTGGTAGGGAATGTTGATGACGCCCACCGCCTTCGAGATGGACTCGATGTTGGCGGGGTTCATCAGGATCATGTCGATGGCACCCAGCCGCGTCTGCTGCGCGGTCTCGACGGGGGAGCCCAGTGCGTTGTTGGGAAACAGCGTGATCTTCACCGCGCCATTGGTGCGCTCGGCGACCCGCTTGACCATCTTGTCGGCTTCGATGTGCACCGGATGGGAGAGATCGGCAGGGTGCGTCAGACGCAGCTCCACCGACGCCCTGGCGGGCTGGATGAACAGACCTGCGCCGACCAGGGCGGCGGAGCGCTGCATGACGACGCGCCGGCTGAGAGGGCGCTTCGGGGAGGTGAACTCGGTCATTTCATGTCTCCTATTGGGTGCGGGTCCATCACAAAAATCATTTTGCATGCAAGTTTTGCAGGGCGTCAACCTAGGGGATCCCCGGCCTTGGATGAGGCAGCCTGCTCCGCCTCCACCAAGGTCTGCACCACCTGTGACAGACCCGCCCGCAGGTGCCCGCGCAAGGCCTCCGCAGCGCCTGGCGCGTCGCGTGCGGTCATGCGCTCCAGCACGCGACCGTGCTCTGCGATAGCCTGCCGCCAGCGCTCGGGGCGCAGGTTGGACGAGTAGCGGGCACGGTCCACCCGCAGGGCCAGGAGGTCCCACACCCAGACCAGCACCGGGTTGCCGGCACACTCGATGATGAGCCGGTGAAACGCCTTGTTGGCCTCGAAGTACGCCCGCAGATCGCCCTCGGCGTGGTGACGCATCATGGTGTAGTGCAGCACCCCGAGATCGGCCACCTGGGCGTCGGTGATCCTCGTGGCGCAGAGCTCGCCGGCCAAGGCCTCGATGGCGGCCACCACCTCCACCAAGGCCTGCGTCTGTGCCGACTCCAGAGGCATGACCACCGGTGATCGGTTGGGCCAGACCTGCAGCAGTCCGTCCTGCGCCAGCGTCTTGATGGCCTCCCGGATGGGCGTGCGGGAGACGTTCAGGCGGGCGCACAGCTCGCGCTCGTTGAGCCGCTCCCCAGGCGCCAATTCGCCCGTCACGATCATGGCGCGCAGCGCCTGCACCGCGTTATGGTGCAACTCCCCCTTGCGCGCGGAAGGATCCATGGCGGACGACTCAAGGCCCGCAGCCAACGCTGGAGCAGTGGCCTTGGCGCGTCGGCGGGAAACGGGTTCTGAAGTCATGACGTGGGGTGAAGAACAGGTAGCGAATTTGACATCGAAAGCATGTTGTATGCAAGAATTGCTGCATGAACCTCGAACCCATCTTCAAGCGGTTTTCCTTGCAGGCCGGGGGCCCTCCGGCGAGTGTCGGGCTGGTCGGGGCAGGTGAATTTGGGGCCACTTTCGTGGCCCAGGCGCGCCGCATGCAGCAACTGCAGGTGGCCGCCATCTGCGACCAGAACGTGGAGCGCGCCCGCAAGGCGGCGCACGATGCCGGATTCGAGGATGCGCAGGTGCGCGTCTGTGCAGACCTTCCCCAGGCGCTTCAGGCGCAGACGCAGGGCTGCGTGGCCATCGTGGACTCGGCGCCCTTGTTGGCACAACTGCCGACCGCTGCCGTTCTGGAGGCCACAGGGGACCCGCAGGCCGCTGCCGCCACCGCCGAGACCTGCCTGCAGGCGGGCCGCCATGTGGTGCTGGCCACCAAGGAAGCCGAGATCGTGGTCGGCCCGGAACTGGCCCGCCTGGCCGCCAGCAACGGTGTGGTCTGTGCCCCGGTGGACGGCGACCAACCCAGCCTGCTCATTGGCCTGGTGGAGTGGGCGCGGCTGCTCGGGCTGCCTGTGGTGGCTGCCGGCAAGTCCAGCGAGTCCGACTTTGTGTGGAATCCGGCAGACGGCCAGATCACCGCCTGGGGTCGCAGCACCGAGGCACCAGCCTTCAGACCGTTGTTTGCACCGGTCCCCGATGACCACAACGGCGGCTGGTCTCGCACCTTGGCAGCCAGGAGCGCCCTGCCCTACGCGATGACCACGGTGCCTGACCTGTGCGAGATGGGCATCGTGGCCAACCACACAGGGCTCCTGCCCGACTGCGAGGCCCTGCACGCGCCGCTGGCACGGACGGTGGAACTGCCCTCGATCTTCAGCCCGCGAGCCCATGGCGGCGTGCTGAGCGGCACGGGCAGAGTGGACATGTTCAACTGCCTGCGCCGGCCCGATGAGCTGAGTTTTGCTGGCGGCGTCTTTGTCGTCATCGAGGCGCCGGACCTGGCCACCGGGCGCTTGTTCGCCGCCAAGGGCATGCCCACCTGCGCCGAGGGCCGTTATGTGCTGATCCACAACCCCGTGCACCTGCTGGGCGTGGAGGCCGCGATGTCCATGCTGGCCGCGGTGCAACTGGGCTGCAGCACAGGCGGCAGCCGCGTGCGCCCCGTGGTCGATCTGGTGGGCATCGCCCAGCGCGACCTGGAGGTGGGCGAAGAACTGAACATCGGCGTGCGTCACGTGATCGACGGGCTGCAACACGTGCTGCGGCCTGCGCAGGCGTTGAGCCATGAAGCGCCACTGCCGTACTACATGGCGACCGGCGCCCGCCTGGTCAGACGCGTGCCGGCCGGGCAGGCCCTGCGATGCGGGGACGTGGCCATGGACAGCAGCACGGCGCTGTTCCGCCTGCGCAAGGCGCAGGATCGCCATTTCTTGACGGCTGACGGCCCGGCTTGACCGCCTGTTGCACAGCTTCTCCACCTCCACCCTGAACGCCCGCCCGGCAACCCACGATGGACGCGCAAGACACCACCGCGCAGGACCCGGTCACCCTGATCGACGCGCATCATCACTTCTGGAACCTGAACCAGAACCACTACCCCTGGCTGAGCGACCACCCTGAGCCGAACTTCTTTCTGGGCAACTACGACGCGATCAAGCGCAACTACCTGCCCGAGGATTACCGACGTGACAGCGCCGCGCACCGGGTGATCGCCACCGTGCACTGCGAGGCAGAGTGGACCCGGGATGACCAGGTGGGCGAGACGGCCTGGTTGACCCAGGTGCAAGAGCAGCATGGCTTGCCCACGGCCATCGTGGCGCACGCCTGGTTTCACACACCCAACAGCCAGGAGGTCCTGGCGCGGCAAGCCCAGTTCAAGCTGGTGCGGGGCATCCGCTCCAAACCCGTGACAG
>CAISJH010000840.1 GCA_903885585.1 uncultured beta proteobacterium | reverse complement strand
TAGTCCGTCACCTCCTGCGAGTAGTGGGTGACGGCGTTGACCAGGCCATAGGCGGTGAGATCGCCTTCGACGATGAGATGCCGCAGCACCCCTGCCCGCTCGGTGTCGTTGAGCGTGTAGCGGTTGGCCAGCACCTCCACGGCCTTGACCGGGTCACCGGTCAGCGGGATCTCGCGCGTCTTCTGCATCTTCAGCGCGATCTGCCGAAACGTCGTTTCCGAGACGGCCGCCTCCACCACGTCCCGCACCTTCAGGAAGAAGGCGCGGTCATCGGCAGCGAGCGTGTCGTCGCGGTAGACGTTGACCGACTCAGCGTCCGACCCGAGCGCTCGACCGACGTGGGTCTTGCGCAGGGCGTGGTCTGAGGCGATCAGGCCGTTACGGCATACCAGTCGAAAGATGAGCGGCTGAACCGACAGGGAGCCGCAACCCACCTCCGAGTTGGTGATGACGATGCCGGCTTGAACAATGTCGCCAGGGGCGACTTCGAAGTTCACACGCGGCGTCACGACCTTCAGGTACATCTTCGTCTCGGTGAGTTCCACCGACTCGAAGCGGGCACCGTCCAGCCGTTGCAGGATGGGCAGCACGTTCTCGGCGAGGTCGAAGTTGTCCAGACGCCGGTAGCGGTCAGACAACACCGCCCTCACCTGCCCGTCCAGCGTGCGGAGCATCCGCCGATCGCCATCCGACTGCAGCCAGGTGTTGACGTTGCGGTCCAGCAGCGCGGGCTGCTCACTGCGCATACGCTCGAAGTAGGTGAACGGGATCTTGAGCTTGTCGGCCAGTTGCCGACGCGCCAAGTCCGTCACGCCGTACTCGCTCGCTATCGCGGTGTCCGCACTGCGGACATCGATCTGCATCTTCAAGTCTCCGCCCTCATCGGTGCGGCACTGAAGCAGGGACGAAGGCACGACGAGGTCGCGCTTAGAGGACATCTGGCGATCGAGTTCGCCAGCCAGATCAAACAGAGTACGTCCGGTTTTCATGGAAAAGCTCCTTGGAGAAACGCGAAGACGACTCCCCGCCCAGCGGGGAGGTACATCCCCGCATGGGTGGTGAATCGGCCTGGGTTGAAGCCCGGGCCGCAAAGGTGCACGGCAAGCCGTGCGGTGGGAACAAGAGCGCGGCGGTCTACAGACGCCCGCGTTCAGCAAACGACACCAGGTCGTTGCCGCCGACGCTGACGTGGTCCAGGACCCGCACATCGATCAACTGCAAGGACGAGCGCAGCGTCTGCGTGAGGAACTCGTCAGCCCGGCTGGGCTCAGCCACACCCGAGGGGTGGTTGTGGGCCAGGATGACCCCGACCGCATTGAGCGTCAGGGCGCGCTTGACGACTTCTCGCGGGTAGACGCTGGTCTGGGTCAAAGTACCCCGGAACAACTCCTCCGCCGCGATCACCCGGTTGTGAGCGTCCAGGAAGAGCACGAAGAAGACTTCGTGCTCGAGCCTGGCGAGCTTCACGCGCAGGTAGGTGCGTACATGGGCCGGTGAGCTGAGCACGTCCTGCCGCTTCAACGCTTCCGCCAGAGACCGGCGCACCAGTTCGGTGGCCGCCTTCAGCTTCGACGTCACTTGCGGTGCCCCATAGGCCTGCGCACTCGGCTCGTGCAGCAACCTCGCAAGGCTGCCGCTGGCGTCTTTCAACAGATGCTGGGCATGGCGCTGGCCCACCAGCACGCCCAACAAGTGGGCGTCTGACAAGGACTCGACGGGCGAGTCAAGATCGGAACTCATGGAACTCTCCTTCGCAAACGGGGGGGAGAGCTCCTCCCCCCGGGGAGCGAACTCCCCAGGGGGTGGATGAACAACAGACTGCCTCAGTCAGAACGGTATGGATTCGTCTGCCGCAGCACCTTCGGCACCCGCAGTGGGTGCCGGGGACTCCGGCAGATCGACGGCCACGCCGTTGACCTTGGCGAACTTCACGCGCAGCAGGCGGCCCTTGATGGCCACACCGGGCTGCCCCTTGTTCTCACCCTTTTCGAAGGTGAAGAGCTCGGGGTAGATGTCGGCGAGCCGGAAGCCCACGATGACACGCCTCTCGGCGGCCACGTCTTCTTCCAGCATGCGCACGACCTTCTGCGCTTGAGCACCGCTGACGCGGCAGTCGAACTTCGTGTAGCCGACATCGTCGGCACTGCCGCGCATGGCCGAGATGGTGCAGGCGATGAACTCCTGACCGTTCTTCGGCTTGATGACACGAACTCGGTTGAGATAGCCGACACCTTCAACGTGGAGGTTGAAGAAGTTGGCCTGGCCCTGCGCTGGTGCCGACGCCTGCGGGGAGGATCCCGATGGAGAGGGCTCGCTGGGTACAGCCGACGCGGTGGGCCCGGATGCCGAGACAGAAGCCTCGGCAGCAGACGCACCAGCGGGACGGCGCATGAACTTCCTGGGAACTTGGATGGGTGACAACATGATGGACTCCTTGGTTACACACGTGGATGCCCGTGCAACGGGACGCCCATCCCCGAACGGGGATGGACATCCCCGGGCGGGTTGACGAAAGGACAAGTACCTCCAGGCCTTGCGGCCACCGGATCTCGGGAGATCACTCCGGTTTGGGCGATGCGTGACGTGCATCGGACGGGCTGACTCAGCCAACGCGAGACTCGGACCATGGCTCGGTAGGGATGCCCTGTCAGGGGCACCGCCGGTAGAGGACTTGGCCTCATGCTGCACGCAGGTCAGCCTCGGGCGCAACTCCACTGCGGACACAGGTAGTCACCTACAGGCCAGGTGTTCTGCGGCCATGAACTGCCGAGGCGACTTCGGCACTGGTTCGGCGGGTTCCGTGCAGGAATTCCATTCGGCCGCCCGTCGCGAAGGGTTGTTGATCGACTCGAGTAAAGCACCGCCAAAGCGGGCCACCGCCCCTAGCCGGAGAACGTATTCGGCGAGGGCGAGCACGGCCCGGACGGTGTCGGACACGAACATTCCGCTTCGGCAAAAGGACTTGCCCTGATTTCGCTCCGTGTAGCCGAGCAATTCCAGCAGCCGGTCATTGCCCCAGAGCAGTGGCTCGGCCACTGCACGGCGCCAGTTCTGCTTGGTGCGCTTCTAGTTCTGGCGCCGGTTGCCGACGACATCCCGATCGCCGTGTTGGTGCCCAAGATGATGCTCAAGCAACAACTGGACACCGAGCGGGTGGTGGCCCGGGTGGATTCCGCGCCTGCCGGGAGAGATCCAACTGCAGACCGGATCGTCAATCAGTCGTCTTGAGAGTCCCAGGGGTTGATCAGCCGGACATCAAGACCCGTGAAGTCCTTGGTGTTGCGCGTCACCAGTGTGAAATCGTGCTGCAAGGCCGTTGCGGCAAGCAAGCCGTCTATCGCCGGCAAGGGCCTGCCTGCACTGGCCATCAGACGCCCCCAGCGATCAGCGATGTGAGGGTCGATGCCGATCAGTCGGCCGACGAAATAGTGCGGAAGCTCCACTTCCAGCCAATCCAAAAGCGACTGCTTGTGGGCGCTGTCCTCAATGCGTTCGATGCCTTTGCGGATCTCACCCAGCGTCAGCACACTCAGAAACAAGGCAGGGCGAGGACGCGCCTGCATCCAGGACACCACCCGTGCATCAGGCTGCTTGCGACGGAGCTCCGACAGGACGTTGGTGTCGATCAGGTAGCTCAAAAGTCCACCTTGCGGGGGAGGCTGCGGTCGCGCTCGAAGGCGATGTCTTCCCGCCCATACAGCGGGGACTGGCGCATGAAGTCCACCAGCGAGTTCTGACTGCCGCTCAAGCGGTCGAACAGCTCGGGAGAAATGATGACCGCCACCGGACGGCCGTGTACGGTGATCTCCTGCGGCCCCTCATCGGCAGCGTGCTTGACCACCTCTGAAAACCGCGCCTTGGCGGTTTGCATCTGCCAGCTCTGCATTTTTGTCCTCCAAGGGCCCAGAAAGCCCCGTATCTGACTTGACAGGTCAGAATCGAATTCACTGTACCTGAAGCCGCGATCGATGTCCAAGCGCTTCTTCGTCCTCTACACACACGAAGAGGCTGACAAAGGTCTCAGGAGCGCCATCACCGCGGCCAAGCGCAGCCTGGATGAACTGTCCACGGCTGCCAAAATTGTGATGACGACGAGACTCCATTCACGCGCTGTTCGTACCCGAAGCCAAGCGCTTTCTGATCGTCACTGAGAGCGTCGAGTGAGTAGCCGACATCATCGGCACCGTCGCGTGTGACACAGGCGGAATAAACCGGACCTTGCCGGTTCGGCATACAGACGGCCGCAGGCTTTTTCCATCGGTTTCAACTGCCTGCACTACGACAGCGTCATCGCATGGTTTATGTTGCACTGCGGGCAGAGTCACGACGAAGCTCTCGAGTTCGTCCCCCGATGGCCACTTCAAATTCCTCCACCCGTGGCCGGGTCAAATTCCCCCAGGGCAGGACAGTGGGGAGTGTCTCTCAGTCGGCTGAGTCCTTGATGGCCAGGCGCTGGGCGGCTTCCTTGAGCCGGTAGCTTTTGCCTGCGAACTGCAGCAGCCGGCAGCGGTGCATCAACCGGTCCAGGATGGTGGAGGCCATGGTGGCGTCGCCCAGGTACGCACCCCAGTCCTCGATGACGCGGTTGGAGGTCACCAGCAGGCTGCCGCGCTTGCGGTAGCGCTGGTGGACCAGCGCCTGCAAGAACTCTGCGGCGGCCTCGGCAATACGCCGCTCCAGGAACAGGTCGTCCAGCACCACGAGGTCGGCGGCCAGCAGCCGCTGCAGTTGCAGCTCACGGCTGCGCCCATCAGCCAGCGCGTAGCGCGCGAAGTCGGCATCGGCCTCCACGTACGCCACCTTCAGCCCCTGCTG
>CAISJH010000839.1 GCA_903885585.1 uncultured beta proteobacterium | reverse complement strand
GCACATCGGTGCAGGTTGCGTGCGCGGCTGTAATAGCCCAAGCCGCTCCACAAGGCCAGCACATCGTCCAGCGGGGCCGCCGCCAGGGCCTGCACGTCGGCAAAGCGATCGAGAAAACGTTGGTAATACCCAAGCACCGTCGAGACCTGGGTCTGTTGCAGCATCACCTCCGACAGCCACACGCGGTACGGGTCGCGTGTGCCCTGCCACGGCAGGCCATGCCGGCCATGCAGCCGCTGCCAGGCCACGACCCGGCCGGCCAGGTCGGTAGCGCCTGTCGGGCCAGCCTGCAGCGCTGCCGCCTCGCCAGGGACGGCAGCGTCCGGCCTCAGCGCTTCTGACATGCAGGGCAGAGGTAGGTGGCCCGCTGACCCTGCACGATGCGCCTGATGGCGGCGCCACAGCGTGTGCAGGGCTGCGCTTCGCGCCCATAGACGGCGGCCTCGGCCTGGAATTCGCCGTTCATCCCGTGGGCATCGCGAAAGTCGCGCAAAGTGCTGCCGCCCAGGGCAGTGGCGCGCGCCAAGGTGTCGCGCACGGCCTGCAACAGGCGGGCAGCACGCGGCCGGCTGATGCGATCAGCCCGGACACGAGGGTCGATGCCGGACTGGAACAAGGCCTCACAGGCGTAGATGTTGCCGGCGCCCACCACAGCGTCACCGGACAAAAGCACGTTCTTGATGGCGGTGCGGCGCTGCTGCAGGCGCGCATGGAAGCGCTCGGGCGTCAGAGATGGGTCGAAAGGTTCAGGCCCCAGACGCTGCAGCAGGGTGGAGGCAGGCGCCTGGTCGAGACCGGCAGACCACACCACGGCGCCGAAGCGGCGCGGATCGTGCAAGCGCAAGGTGCCCTGAGTGGTGAGGAGATCGAAGTGATCGTGCGGGCCCGGGGGCGGGGGCGGTGTCGATGCGGGATGAAAGCCCAGCGAACCCGACATGCCCAGGTGGAGCAGCAAGCCGCCCGCATCGTCCTGCGGCATGCCCGGCCGAGGCCCGAGCACCAGCCACAGGTACTTGCCCCGACGCATCACCGACCCCACCGCCCGGCCGGTGAGCGAGGCCGGGTCGCAGCCCAGCGGCCAGCGCAGCGGTTTGCCCATCACGGCGGCACGCACCACGGCGCCCGCCAAAGGCCGCTCGATGCTGCGTCTCGTGACCTCGACTTCAGGCAATTCAGGCATGGTCGGATTATGTGCAGCGGCGCCCTGGCAGCAGGCCTCGAGCACACAAGACACCGCCGGCCCAGGCGGCGCAGGCGCGAACCGCGCGCAAGCGGACCGCGCGCAACAGCTGGGTTCCTTGTCACAATCAAGCGAGACTTGCAGCACGCCGCTGCCATGCGCCGGCGGCGTCCAACTGCCCAAGCCGTCCCGAAACGTCCCGCCCCTTCAGGCCTTCGCACCGTGCAACTGCAACGACATGCTCTCCTGCCCCGCCGGGCCGGGCACCGGACGGCCTTGGCTGTCTTCGCTGTGCTGGCTGCCCTGTCGGGTTCCGCAGCCTGGGGCCAGACCCCCCCAAACCCGCCAATACCCGGCGCCGCAGGCCCAGAGACTGCGGCCGCAGCGCAGGCCGCTGAAGCCCCTGAAGCACCTACGCGGTCTGCACTGGATGCCTTGCTGTTCTATCAGCTGCTGATCGGGGAGCTGGAATTGCGCCAGGGCCAGCCGGCCGTGGCTTTCGAGGTGCTGCTGGACGCCGCGCGCCGTACCCGCAACGAGCAATTGTTCCGTCGCGCCGCGGACATCGCGCTGCAGGCTCGGGCGGGCGACCGCGCACTGACGGCCGTGCGGGCCTGGCGCCAGGCGCTTCCAGATTCGCTGGAGGCGGTCAAGCTGCAGCTGCAGATCGTGAGCGCCTTGAACCGGCCGGCCGACGCAGCCGAGCCGCTGCGTACCCTCCTCACGCGCAGTCCGGACGGCGAGCGAAGCGCGCTGATCGCCTCCATCCCACGCTTCTTCCAGCAGGCCACCGATCCCAAGGCCGTGGCCTCGATGCTCGACGGCGTACTGCAGCCTCACCAACAGGCCTTGCCCACCCGCGTGGCCGCGCACACGACCTTGAGCCGCGT